>JBBFLP010000032.1:0-17104 GCA_037478975.1 Armatimonadota bacterium | reverse complement strand
CGCCGCGAGGTTTTTGCGCCGGCGTGGACCGCGCCATAGAGATCGTGGAGCGGGCACTTGCCGCCCATGGCGCGCCCATCTACGTGCGCAAGGAGATAGTCCATAACCGCCACGTGGTGGAAGGCTTCCGCTCCCGAGGAGTCACTTTCGTGGACAGTCTGGACGAAGTCCCGGACGGCTCCGTTGTGGTCTTCAGCGCGCACGGCATCGCGCCATCGGTGCGCGAGGAGGCACAGCGCCGCGGTCTGCGTGCCATTGACGCTACCTGCCCGCTGGTAACCAAGGTGCACCTGGAGGTGCGCCGGTTCGCCTCCGAAGGGTTTGACATCATCCTCATCGGCCACGAAGGACACGACGAGGTCACCGGGACGATGGGCGAGGCTCCGGACAGCATAATCCTGGTCGGTAGCGTGCAGGAGGCGGAGCGTGTGCAGCCCCGGAACCCGGAGCGCCTGGTCTACCTTACGCAGACCACTCTCAGCATTGACGAGACCCGTGAGATCGTCGAAGTCCTTAAGCGCAGATTCCCCGCTCTGCAGGCTCCACCAAAGGACGACATCTGCTACGCCACTCAGAACCGTCAGGACGCGGTGAAAGAGCTTGCGCGGCGGGCGCAGGTGGTGCTGGTGCTGGGCTCGGCAAACAGCTCCAACTCGGTAAGGCTGTGCGAGGTAGCCGAGCGTTGTGGCGCGAAATCTTACCGCATAGACCATGCCTCAGAGATCCGGGCGGAATGGTTCGGGCCCGAGGTCCGATGCGTCGGCGTCACTGCCGGAGCTTCCAGCCCGGAGATGCTGGTCCAGCAAACGGTTGACAGATTGATGGAACTGGGCGCCTGCTCGGTGGAAGAGTTGCAGGGCCGGGAGGAGAATATACGCTTCGCACTGCCGCCTGAGCTCGCAAGGCTCTCCGGAATCTGACACGCGCTCTGGACCGCAAACGTCCTCCACAAAAATACCGTTTCCCCTCTCCCCCGGAAAGCCGCGACGTGGTATCATTGGGACACCAGGGGTCCGGCGGGCAGGGACCTCGGGCGATCCCCGGCACGTGATGGGGAGGCGCTGAAAGTAGCCCGTCCGGTCTTTTCCTGGGAAAGGAGGATATCACTCATGAAACGACTTATGGCGGCGGTCGCCGTCGCCGGAGTGTGCGCTGCCATGGCCTCGCCGGCGGCTGCGGCAGGATTCTACCTGAACAACACAGTGGACCTGAGCCAGGTCTTCAAGGAAGGCTCTCAGCTCGGGACCAACGTCATCTCCGTCGCTTATGACGGAGTCAACGCGTATGTGGCGGGCTACAACGCATCCGGCCAGACGGCCACTGTCGGTGTTGCGAAGCTCAGCGGCATTCTGCTGGGAGAGACCGTATCGGCATCCGTTATGGCTGGAAGCATCATCGCCGCGAATAATCTGGAAGGCTACAACGCCCTGGCGCTGGGAGCCGGCGCTCTGTTCGGTGGCAAGGACGGTGCGAACGGCGGCGGAAGCAAGATCGTGAAGCTGGACCCGGCCACCGGCGCGCTGGTTCCCGAGTTCGGGACCGGCGGCATCCTGGACAGCCCTGGCGGACGCGCCCGGATGCACGGGGGCATCGCTTTCGACCCGGGTTACAACGGCCAGGGATCGGGGGTCTCGCACCTGGAGTCCGGCCAGGGACGCAGGCAGCTGGTGGACGCGGTGACCGGAGCCGAGATCTATGGAGTCACCGGCGATCCGAACCCGGGCTTCATCATCTTCCTGGAGAACTCCACCTACCGCGGCCATACCTTTGACCCTGCGACGGGCGATATCTATGTTCGCAGGCAGAATGATGTTCAGCGAAGCATCAGGACGGGCGCGAACAGTGTCACCGGCACGGCCACTCTGGTGGACCTGACTAATGCCGCCACCATCATCGGCCAGAACATCGGTTTCATCAGCGCCGGCACCGGCGCGGGCCCTTCCAACCTGATTATCTTCAATAACAGGACGTCCACGTCGTATCCGCAGCCCTTCGCAGGGTCTGTGATGCTAACTCAAAGCGACGGCACTCCCACGACTACTACGCTGATGGATGCGTTCGGAGGGCCGCTGACTCTCCCGGACGGAAACGGGCTCTATGCGTTCGCCTACTCTTCCGTGACGGACACGCTGCTGATCGCGGATTACCACAACAACGCGCTCTACGTGTTCACCAACGAGCCAGTCCCGGAACCGGCCAGCCTGCTGGCGCTTGGCGCCGGTGTGGCCGCTCTCGCGGGAACCGTCCGGCGGCGACGTATCTGAGCACGAAATCCGGCTCAGGAGATACGTTGTGAGGGCGCAGCCTCGCTGCGCCCTCGTTTTATTCTGCTCCGGGGAGACCTTTTCAGGAACAGGTCGGGGCCGCCGTCTCCTGACCGACCAGCGCCGGAGGACCGCTGGCCACAGCGACGACGCGGCGCTCCAGAAAGACACTGCCGCCCGTGGAGATGGCTCCGGTCCGATCCCGGCGGGATACGGTGACCCGCGGGCTCGCGGCACCCGCCTTCAGGGCGGCCTCCACCGCCCGGCTGCGGGCAAGTTCGATCGCCGCCTCCGTGGCCCGGGCCAGCTCTGAGAACTCCATCCGCTCCCGGCGCCCGTGAAGGACGTAGTTCGAGACCTCTCCCGGCCGGATTAGCACCTCTTCCCGGGCAGTGATCTCTGCGGCAACCGCGCCGACCGCGTTGGCCACGTCTGCGTGCTCCGGCACCACGATCCGAACGTCCAGATGCCTGTCCACCGGCTTCACCAGCGTCTCCGCCGGAGCTCCGAGAGCCACCACCGGGGTAGTCAGAGAGACACGCATCTTTAGAGGCTGTCCTCCGTCCTCGAAGGCTCGATCCATCAGGAAGTCCCAGCCCGGGCCGTCCAGAACAAGCTGCGGCTGCTCGCTCTTCACCTGCCTGCGCACGATCACCTCAAAGACCCGCTTCGTGACCTCCCGCAACGCCAGCGCCAACACCTCATCCGCTGGCAGCCCCATCATAGACGCGAAGACATCCAGGGCTTTCCGGGCCGCCGCGCAGTCCCAGCGCTGGAACTCGCCGGTCACGTGGAGCAGGTCCGTGGGTGTCAGCGCGCCCCGCTTGACCACACCTCTACCCTCCAGCCGCGAAACTGGCAGGAGTTCCGGCGCGACCAGTCCCATTCTCGCAGCGCACTCCGCCGCGGGAATGGGACCACCGGACAGAACCTCCACCAACGTGCGCTCCGGCGGCGTCAACCCCTCCGGCGGCTGCCCGGCCAGCACGAGAACGTCCAGAGCACATGCGTCAGCGGACTGCTGGTACAGTCCGGGATCGAGGAGGTCCAGGAACCGCTGCACTCCGGCGTGCTCCGCCGCCAGGTAGCAGAGGGGGATATTCCGCTCCGGCCCCACGACGATACGCCGGTCCGGCGTGAACGACAACCGGCTATCTCCACCCAGCCCAATGGTGGTGATCTCCACCGCGTCCACGCTGATGGTGGAACCACCAACCACCGCCCCATCGGCAGCCACAGCCACCTGACCGTCCTGGATGACCGCGCAGTCAGTAGTAGTGCCTCCGATGTCCAGCACCAGCGCATCGTCCAAGCCGGTCAGCACACGGGCCCCGCTGACACTGGCGGCCGGGCCGGACAGAATCGTTTCTACGGGACGCTCCAGTGCGACGCTCTCATCCACCGGCGTGCCGTCCCCCTTGACCACCAGCAGCCTCCCCTCGATGCCGCGTTCCCTTAGCACGGAGCGGACCGAGGAGATCAGATCCCGGATGACCGGCAGGAGGCACGCGTTCGCGATGGCCGTACGGGCGCGGTTGATCCAGTTCAGGCGCCGGGCCACCTCATGGTCGCAAATGACCGGCACATCGAAAAGCTGGTTTGCAAGCTGGCGGACCCTCTCCGCCTGTTCCGGGTTGCGGATGGTGGCCTGCCCCGCCACCACAATGGCATCACACTGCTCCTCGCGCACAAGACGTCCCAGAGCCGCGATGCAGGCTTCCTCGTCCAGAGGAACGGCCACATCCCCGGACATCGTGACGTGTCCCGGCACCCACTCGGCCGGTTCGTGACCGATCTGCTGACGGTTGTGCCGCCAGAGAGGAGTCAGAGCGATAAGCCCCACCTTCCGGCTGCGCCCCTCCACGATGTAGTTTGTGGCGAGTGTCGTGGAGAGAGAGGTCACCCGGACCTGCCTGAGTAGATCCGGGGGCAGACGGTCCAGAGCTTCCGAAATGCCAAGTGCAAGGTCGTGATAGGTCGTCAGAGCCTTGGCCTTGGCCAGGACTCTGCGCTCGCCCAAGTCGAACACGACAGCATCTGTGTAGGTGCCTCCGGCGTCTATCCCGAGTCCGATCCCGGACGCCCCGTCAGAGCCGCCTTCGGAGACCACCACCACATCCCGGTCCGAAAAGACGCCATCAGGCAGTCCCTCCGATTCCAGCGCCGCAGCGTCGTAGATGCGGTCGTCTCCGGTGGCCACCACCCGGTGACGCGGCGGCACCACGAATATCCGCTCGTCATCCCAGTTGCCCCGCACCAGGCTGCGCATAAGCTCCAGGTCGCCCCGTATCTCCTCGTGCTTCCACCCCAGCAACCCGGCGGCCTGGCGCGTAAACGCCTTGCAGGTGTCTTCCCCCGGAATCCCCAGGTCTATGTAAGCGGCGCGGGTGTAATTCTTCTTCCAGCCGTCCAGAAAGGAGAGGATGAACCCCGCATTCTCTTCGCCGTAGGCTTCGCTGAGCCGCCGGAAGTCTGGGTGAGCCGAGATGTCCTCCGTGCCATACCGCCGGTAGAGCTGCGCGGCGTCGCGGTTGCGAGGGTTGATCTTCTGCTCTATCCATCCCCGCGTGTGATAGAGGGTGCCTGGATTGGCCCGGAACTGGCGAAGATACTCCTCGCGCGATCCCAGAAACAGAGTGATGCAGTCGTGTGCGCGGGGCATTGCGACGGGGATGCCGCGCGAGGCCAGGTTTGCGACTCCGCGTCCGCACAGCCCGTAGACGAGAACGATCGCATCGTACTCCCCGCTGGCGGAGGATTCATCAATCTCCCTCTGCAGCTGCAGACGCAGGTCTCCAGGCGCCTCGTGCAGTCCGGCGTCAAGCACGCGTACACTGATGGAGGCGCCCGCCTCCGATGCGAGATGTTGCAGATACGGCTCGAACACGCCGCAGGCAATGACGCGGATGCGCATAGTAAATCACCCGGCCGGGCGCTCGCGAGCGCCCGGCCTAATCCAGTCTATTCTACTTAGTTACTGCCGGGGCAAGAGGGTTTCGTAAAGGCTCAAGCTTCCGGCCTGGCCCGTCAGATTCCCAGCCGGCTGCGCCGCTGAAGCTCCTCGATGTCGTTCGGCCTCTTCACGGTGTAGCCGGGCAGACGCTGGATATGCTCGTGCACAGCATCCAGGATATCTGACGGGAACGGGAAGAAGCTGTCCTCCACCTCGTCCGCGGGCGTGATCCAGTTGCGCGCACCGACGACCACCGGCGGCGCATCCAGATCATCGAAGCAGAAGTGCGAGATCTTGGCGGCGAACGTCTGCAGGATGCTCCCCCGCTCGCACGCATCGGATGCCAGCAGGATGCGCCCGGTCTTCTTCACCGACTCTATGACCAGCGTGTAATCGAATGGAACCAGCGAGCGAGCATCAATGACCTCGCAGGAGATACCATACTGCTCCTCCAACGTCCGGGCCGCCTCCAGGGCGCGGTACAGGGTGGCGCCGACGGTCAGGATGGTGAGATCCGAGCCCGGCTTCTTGATATCCGGAACTCCGATTGGAACCTCGTAGTAGCCCTCCGGCACCCCTTCAGCTCCGTGGAACAGCTCCGGCATATCGTAGATCCGCTGACTCTCGAAGAACACGACAGGATCCGTCCCGACCAGGGCAGAGTACATCAGCCCCTTGGCGTCGTACGGGGTGGCCGGGAAGACCACCTTCAGCCCCGGGATGTGAGCGCAGATGGACGTCCAGTCCTGACTGTGCTGTGCGCCGTACTTGGAGCCCACGGACACGCGCAGAACCACCGGCATCTTAAGCATCCCACCGGACATTGACTGCCACTTGGAGAGCTGATTGAAGATCTCGTCTCCGGCGCGTCCCATGAAGTCGCAGTACATCAGCTCGACGATGGCACGTCCGCCTTCCAGACCGTAGCCAACACCCGTCCCCACGATAGCTCCCTCGGAGATGGGCGTGTTGAACAGGCGATGATACGGCAGCGCTTCCGTGAGCCCCCGGTAGACCGCGAATGCTCCGCCCCAGTCGCGGTTCTCCTCGCCGTAAGCCACCAGCGTGGGATCCACGTAGAACCGGTCCAGAATGGCCTCGAAGATGGCATCCCGCAGCGCCACACACTTCCCTTTCGGGAGCGGGTTGCCGTCCGCGTCCAGGCCCGAGCGGCTCTTGCCCGCCAGCTGCTTCACCCGCGGGTTCTCCTCGATAGGGATGAGCGTCTCTGGCTTGCGGCCCGGGTCCAGGTTCTCGATCTTCTGATTGGAGAACATCACCTGTTCCAGCAGGCTACCCACGGAGTACAGGTCGGCGCGGGGCGAGAGCTCCAGATCCACGGCCTTGCGGTAGGCGCGGAAGATCCGGGTCTCCACCTCGCGCTCCATCTCGCGCAGGTCCTCCTCCGAGCAAAGGCCGGATTTCACGAGTTCCTCGCCATAGCTCTTGATGGAGTCCTGCTGCATCCACTCTTCGACTTCGGAGCGATCCCGGTAAGAAGAAGCATCCGAAGGAGAGTGACCGCTGAAGCGATAGGTGAGCGTGTCCAGAAGAACCGGCCCGTGCCCCTGCTCCAGAAGCTCTTTCTTCCGGGCAATGGCGTCAATGACGGCCAGCGGGTTGTATCCGTCCACACGCTCTGCGTGCAACTGATCGGGTGTCAGGCCGGCTCCCAGCCGCGCCAGCACCCCAAAGCCCATCGTCTCACCCACCGGCTGGCCGCCCATGCCGTAGAAGTTGTTCACAAAGTTGAAGATGATGGGCAGCCCGCCGCGGTGCTGCTCGTCCCAGAGGGTCTTGAACTGGTCCATGGTGGCGAAGCAGAGACCCTCCCAGACAGGACCACAACCGGCCGAAGCGTCCCCGATATTGCAAATGACGATACCGGGGCGGTGGTTCACCTTTTTGAACAGCGCGGCGCCGACGGCGATGTCCCCGGAGCCCCCCACGATGGCATTGTTGGGGTAGACCCCGAACGGCGTAAAGAAGGCGTGCATGGAACCGCCCAGGCCCTTGTTGAAGCCCGCTTCCCGTCCGAAGATCTCGGCCAGCGCCCCGTAAATGAGATAATCAATGGCAAGCGACTTGACATCCGCAGGAGCAGGCTCGTCGTCCGGCAACTGCGTCTCCACCACTTTGAGCGTCAGACCGTCATTGTAGGACTTCATAATGTCCATCAGCTCGTCGTCCCTGAGCTTGGCGATGGCGGACAGACCCTTGGCCAGAATCTCTCCGTGGCTGCGGTGGCTGCCGAAGATGTGGTCGTCCACCCCCAGCAGGAAAGCCTGCCCCACGGCGCAGGCCTCCTGACCGATGGAAAGGTGGGCCGGACCTCTGTGGTTGTATTCGATCCCGCGGAAGCTGGTCTTCGTCTTGACCTCATTCAACATGCTCTCGAACTGGCGGATCACCACCATGTCGTAATAGATGCGAAGCAGGTCCTCGCGGGCGAAGCGATCCAGCTCGTCTTTGAACTTTCTGCGATACTGGTTCAGCGGGATAGGCTCGAACTTGAGCATTCCGCTCTTGCGCACATCTTTCGGGTGAATCGGGATGCTTTTCGGCATTGTCTCTCCTGACTATCCGTGATTGGTCTTCGAAAAACTTGTTCCGGCACCGGCCGTCTTACGAGGAGGCGGCCTACAACGCAGCCAGCGCAGCCTCCAGGCGCTCCGCCAGCAGGTCAATCTCCTCTTCCGTCACGTCCAGCATCGGTCTGAGGCGGATGGTGTCCGTTCCCGCCCCGAGGAGCAGCAGCCCGTAATCCTGCAGGGCTACCTCCTGCAGACGGTCCCGCAGCTCCGGTGTCCGCATACTCCAGCCCTGGTACAATCCCAGACCGCGGACGTTGTACATCAGCGACGGGAAGCGCGCTTCCAACCGCCGGAGATGCTCCACCAGCCGACCAGCTTTCGCCGGAACCTGCTCGATAAGCCGCTCACCGCGCACGATCTCCATCTCCCGGACGAACCGGACCATATCCGCAAGGGTTCCCCCCCAGGTGGAGTCCAGCACGCCGCGGTCCTGCATAGGGTGAAGCATATAGACCACTCCGCAGCCGAGCTTCTTGGCCGCTGCGACAGCTTGAGGCGGATATGGCAGATCGAACAG
Organism: Armatimonadota bacterium; assembly: GCA_037478975.1. Taxonomy (GTDB): domain Bacteria; phylum Armatimonadota; class UBA5829; order DSUL01; family DSUL01; genus CALCJH01. Next base: position 8,776 of record JBBFLP010000032.1, on the reverse strand, counting down.
ATCCACTGCGAAAAATGACCCGGTCTGGCCGCCCGCCGTCTGCACCTCGTCGAAGCCCAGAGAAACGTCATACCGGCGGGCAAGTTCGCTAAGGCCCCGGTAAAACTCCGGCAGGGCCACACGATGGCCACCGGCTCCCTGCAATGGCTCCACGATGATGCCGACGATGTTCCGCGAGTCCGCCTGAAGCAGGCTCTCCAGCTGGGCAAGGGATGCGTTCGTCCGTGCGATGTTGTCCGAATCCGGCGCAGTGGTGTCCACAGCGGGAAAGACGGCCTGATAGTTGCCGTGATCGAACCCCCGGAAGTCCCGGGTCACGACCGGGGCGTGCGCCAGCTGGGTCACGTTGAGCGCGAAAACGGTTCTCCCGTGAAACGCCTGATCGAAATAGATGAAGCGGCGGGGAGTGCTGGAAGGCTCCGGCGGCCCGTGCTTCTGCAGGTAGAGATTGATGAAGTACTTCATCATATTCTCCACCGCCTCCGCGCCGGAGTTCACCGCGTAGACCTCCAGGTCATCGCTCGCCGAGGCCATGCAGCGGGGAGCCAGCGAGTGGATCAGGCGGTAGTACTCGAGGCACTCCGGGGTAAGGAAATCCGGGTTCGCGGTCTTGTTGTTGGCGGCCCGGGCGAGGCGGCGCAGATAATCCGGATCCTGCAGGCCGGGATGGTTGTGTCCGATCAGCTTGGACGCGTAATAACCGGCCCAGTCGAAGATCTCCTCTCCGTCCACCGTGACCAGCCACATACCACGCGAGCGCTCCAGGTCCACCACGAAGGGCCACGGTGTGGCGATGACATACCGGCCGAGTTCTTCGAGCATACGCCGTGACTCTGGACCGGGAAATCTTTTGCTGGCTATCATTTCTGTCAACCGTGAATCACCTGGCGAAGCGTCCGAGTCTCACTCCGGATCCGGAATCCCGGGCCTGCGGCAGATTCTCTGCGCGAGTTTGTTGGCGACCTCATTGTGTCGCGGAATAGCCTCGACTACACCGTTCAGCGGATTGCACCATAGAGAGTGCGAGCGGCCTTCCCGCTTGAGGTAGCAGCCGTGCCGACGTAGATGCTTCAGCAGTTGGTGAAGCTTCAATCAACCTTCACCGTGGTGTGAATGGCATCGGCGGGAACACCGCGCAAAGCGTCCGCACGCCTGTCTTCCAGAATCAGAGAAATCGCTTCGCCGAGGCTCTCCAGCGCCTCAGCCTCAGTCTTTCCCTGACCGTTCGCGCCGGGCACCTCCGGGCTGTAGGCAATGAACCACTCTCCGTCCCGTTCCAAGATCGCGCTGAACTCTTTCACCATTGGATCCTCCGCGCAGACTGCTCCTCACTCCGTCCTTTGGGCAAGCCCTGCGTGTTCTGCATAAAGTTCTCCCCCGGAAACGACGGAGACGCCGCGTTCCTCAAGGAACTCCCTCCACTGCGGGCCGGGGTCGCGGTCCGTCACCAGGCGGGACACACACTCCCATCCGCAGATGCGGAACAGCGAAGGGGACGTGAACTTGCTGTGATCCACCAGCAGAACCGTCTCCCGAGCGTTGCGCACCACGTGCTGATACAGGTATGCGGTCTCGATGTCATTGGACCACAGTCCGAAGTCCGTGTCCAACCCGTCCGCGGAGATGAACGCCACATAACCGCGAAGCTGGTCAATGGACTGGGCCGCCAGCGGCCCCACGCAGTCCTCCCGCTCATGGCGGTAATGGCCGCCGATCAGGATGACGCTGCAGGAGTCCACGCCCGACAACTCTACCGCCCATCTCCAGGAGTTGACGATGACGGACAGTCCCCTGCGCCGCTTCAGGAGGTGGCGCATCTCAAAGCAGGTGGTGCCTCCGTCCACGTAAAGCATCTCGTGATCGCGCACCAGTTCTCCCGCCAGCATGCCGATCAGGCGCTTGGCCTCCATATTCCGGAGTGCCCGGGACGCCAGAGAGACATCCGCCGCCTTTGGAAGCGTGGCGCCACCATAGACAAGTTCCAGGTGGCCGGCCTCGGACAGGGCGCGCAGATCGCGGCGGACAGTGGCCTCGGAGACTCCCAGCTCAGCCGCCAGGCCGCGAACGTCAACGTGTCCGCGGGCAAGCGCCCGGTGGAGGATCTCGTCACGGCGTGTGCTGGTGGACAGACTCATCTTTCTGGCAAACTATGCTGCAACGTTCGAGCAACATATGCGCAAGATGCGCGCATGAATTGCACATGAACTGCTTTATTGTAGACAAATAGCGGGCAGAGCGCAACCCGGGACGACACCTGCCGGAGCAGCTAGTTACAGTCGGTTCCGGGAATCTCGATCGAAACCTCCCTGAATCCTGCACTCTCAAACAGCGCCTGAAGCTGCGAACGGGCGCTGGCGGCTGCCTCTTCCAGAATACCGGACTCGCACGCCGCGGCGCGGATGGAGTCCTCCGCCACCCGGCGGGCGTGGCTTTCGAGATCCTTGTCCCCGCGTGACAGAAATCCCAGCTTGCGGTCATAGACGCGCGTGCGCGAACTGTCCAGGCGCACCACGAGGATCTCCGGCGGCGGCAGCCGCAGCGTCAGGCTTTGCCCGGAAACAGAGACGTCCTCCTCCCTGACATTGGACAGGTCGAAGCCGGCCACAACCTGGCCGTGCGCGATCAGCAGGATGCGGTCTCCATACAGGATCTCTTGAAGCGCGTTGCCGTCCGTCCCCGCCTCGATGATCTTCTCGATGGTGAAGGACGCCGTCTCCAGACGGTGCAAACGTGCCATCTGCTGCACCACGCTGGCCCTGGAGGCATCCACCCGGATACCGGGGCGGCCTGGCAACGAGGGCAGAGATCGCAGGAAGAACCCCGCGCCCGCGAACAGGGCTCCGCAGGCAACGGCCGCGGCAATGAAGGTTGCGATAAGGCGATTGCTCATATTGCTCAGTCTACAACCAAACCCGGGGGAAGTCGCCGTCCGGGGGGAGGGATGCGTGCGATGCAGGGGCAACAATCCCTGTGAGTAAGCCTGCGAATACTCAGGGAGGCTCTAAATGGCAGCCTGCGGCGTCCAGATCCTTTCCGCCCGGCCGACGGCGCTTTTCGTCCGAGAGGACGCGGAACTCCGGCACCTTTACGAAGCTACAGTGGTCAACACGGGGGAGCCAGCCAGTGTGGAGGCCTCGTGCCAGACCCCATCTGGTTGTGTGCGCGCCGGACAGGTCCGCGTCGAGCCGGGAGAAAGCGTCATCCAGATACCGGCTCCGGATCTGCGGGAGCCGGCAAGGTTCACCTTCCGCATCGGAGAAGCGTCACTGGAGATCCTCCACAGGCCATTACGGCACTGGACCGTGCACATTGTCCAGTTCTCGCATCACGATCTGGGCTACACTGGCCTGCCCTCACAGGTGCTGCCGGAAATGGCGCGCTATCTGGACGATGCACTCCGCTACTGCCGCGAAACCGATGAGTACCCGGAGGAGAGCCGTTTCCGGTGCGTCATCGAACAGGGATGGTCCCTGCTTCACTGGATGCGGACCCGCCCGGAAGAGGCGCGCCGCGAGATGCTGGACAGGCTGCGGGAAGGCCGTCTGGAGGTCAACGCCCTTATCGGCAACCTGATCACCGAGCTGCTGGGACCGGAGGAGATGGCGCGGGCGTTTTATGCCGTCTTCGCCCTGAAGCGGGAGCACGGAATTCCTGTCATCTGCGCTGAGCATAACGATATCCCGGGCATTAGCAGGGGGCTCGCGGAGGCTCTGGCAGCGGCGGGTATCCGCTACTTCGCCCCCGGTCTTCCGGATTATTTCCGATGGGGGCAGGACTATCACACCTTCTGGGACGAGGACCGTGTGGCTCCGGGCGGACGTCCTCACGCATTCTGGTGGGAGTCTCCGTCAGGGGAAAGGATCCTCTTCTGGCACGGAGCGCAGGGAGCCGGTGGTCCGGTGGATGTGCGGATGCCAGGGCTTCGGAAGGAACTGGAACGTCTGGAGGAGACTGACTATCCTTTTGACATACTGCGCTACCAGGTACGCGGCGGCGAACGCGACAACTCACCCTATCGCCGCGGCTTCGCAGATACCTGCCGGGAGTGGAACGCCCGCTACGCCTATCCCCGGCTGGAGATGTCGGTCAACTCACGCTTCTTCGCTGAGCTGGAGCGGCAGCTGCCCCCGGAAACACCGGTCTTCCGAGGGGAGCTGCCCGGCACGGATTACTGTGTGGGCGCATTCTGCACGGCATACGCCAGCGGCATCAACCGGGTGACCCACGACCATCTCCTCACCGCAGAGCGTCTGGCCACACTGGCGCAGCGGCTGACAGACTGGCACTACCCGCGGGAGGAGCTTGATGAAGCCTATCTCTGTACACTGATGAACGATGAGCACTGCTGGGGTCTGGCGCATCCCGTGGGACCGGGTCAGGATGCCGCCATTGCCCAGCACTGCGAGTTCGCCTTCCGCGCGGCGGCCCTGGCCCACGACGTGACTATGAAAGCCCTGTATGAGCTGGCGGACCGCGTCGGGCTGCGGGAAGACGGCTTTCACATTCTGGTGTTCAACCCGCTGGACCGTCCTCGGACGGATGTAGCAACGGTGATGGCGGTGCCTTTCGATCCGTGCGACCGTCCGCTTCGCCCGCGTCCCGGTGACCCTCAGGACCCTGAAGACCCGGGGGCCATTTTGATGAACTACCCTGTCTCGAACCACGGCATTCCCCGGATTCCGGCGGAGATCCTCCGGCGAGGGGCAAAGCTGGTAGATGTCGAGACGGGAGAAGAAACTCCGTGCGAGACCGTGGTCCTTGACTCCCCCGACGCGCCGGAGCCTTACGCCGGGTGCCGGTTCAACACCGCACGGCACGACCCCGGCATGGCAAAAGAGATCCGGTTTCTCGCGCGCGACGTGCCGGCTCTGGGCTGGCGCGTTTACCGTCTGGAGGCTGCTGATGCGCCGCCCACCCCTCTTGAGCCGTCCGCCGGCCATACCCTGGAGTCACCGTTCTACCGTCTGGAGATGGACCCGCAGACCGGCGCTGTGCGAAGCCTTTACGACCGCGAGCTGGGCAAGGAACTGGTGGATACCGCCTCGGGAGATCTGCTGAACCAGATGATCCTGCGGTCCTCCATTACGGGAGAACGTCTTCCCACTGAATCGGCTGCCCTCATCCGGATTCAGCGGACCCCGCTCCGGGAGGTCGCGACAGTCCAGACCTCGGCTCCGGGATACCCGCGGGTGGTCCAGCAGGTGGCAGTGCACCGCTTTATCAAACGTGTTGACTTCGCCACCCGCGTGTTGAAGGACGCCAGCGCGCATATCGAAACGTTCATCGCGTTTCCCTTTGCCCTGGAGCAACCCCGTTTCCGCTACGAAGGCACGCTGTCGGTGAGCGAGCCTGGCGTGGATCAGTTTCCCGGCTCCAACACGGATTACCACGCTGTGCAACACTGGGCCAGCGTGGAGCATGGCGGGTGCTGTGTAACGTTGACAAGCCTGGAGGCAGCTGTTCTCCAGTTCGGCGGAAACTGGCCCTTGTATGTCTCGCAGGCTCACCACGGTGTGACACCTCCCAGGTTCGGAAGCCCATTCCATGATCCCGCGCAGGTCGCCAAGGGCCACATATATGCGTTGGTGCTACTGAATAACTACCGCACCAACTTCACGCCGTATCAGACCGGAGAGGCGCTGTTCCGTTTCTCTCTGACATCTTTCCTTCCTGATCCATCCGGCGGCAGATCCCGGGACTTCGGCTACGGCGTGAGTCTCCCGTTCGAATGCGCAAGTATCGCAGGCGCGCAGCAAGGAGCGCTTCCGCGCTCCACGAGCTGGTTGACCATTCAACCGGGAAACGCCATGCTCCTGGCCTTCAAAGCGGCAGAAGACGGTCGCGGCACCATCGTCCGCCTGCTGGAGACGGAAGGGCTTGACAGGGATGTCACCGTCTCTGTGAGAGCGTTCTATGTGACCCGCGCCTTCCGCACGACCCTGACCGAAGAGGATCTAGAGGAGATCCCGTGCTCAGGGGGTGAGGTCACCTTCCCTCTTCGTGCCTGGAGCGTGGCGACTGTGCGATTGCTCAGCAGCTAAGGCCGGATAATCACCTCCGCGGCGGCGCGGCAATCATCAGATAGCTATAGTCGCCCACATCGTCCGTCAGATGGACACTCCAGCCAGCATCCTCCAACGCAATGTACGTGCGGGCCGGCGAGACGCGATGGTCCAAGGGGGGACCGGGAGGCTGCTCCACATCGGTCCGCCAGTCCAGGATGGCCAGCCTGCCGCCCGGTCTCAGGATCCGCTCTGTCTCCCGCAGAACGGCGTCGTGGTCGTCCACCTCATGCCAGACGTTGGCCAGCAGCACCAGATCCGCGGAGGCATCCGGCAGACCCGTCGCGTCGGCAGCCCCCAGAGACGGCCGTATCCGATCGCCCTCTGGCTGACTGCCCAGATTGGCTTTCAATCGCTCAAGCATTGCGGGCTGGATGTCAACAGCCAGGACCACACCGGCGCTGCCCACTCTCTCCGCCAGGGGCAGGGCGAAATATCCCGTTCCGGCGCCTACATCGGCCACCGTCATCCCCTCGCGGATCTCCAGCAGATCCAGCACCGCGTCAGGCGGCAGCCATTTCCGGCGCTCCGGGTCGTCAAGACGTCCGGCGTTCTCAGGATTGAAGAGTTTATCTGACATTGTGGCCTTCCCGGTCTGCGCTTTATTTGAAGCGCAAGGGATTATAGCCCCGCGTGTGCAAGCAGTCGCTGTGACGATTGATACGGAAGGAGCGGTAAATGGGGATTTCAGTGATGCTGGCTGTGGCAGGAATCCTGATTGCAATGCCCGTGCTGGCGAGCGCGGCAGATGATGCACAGGGTACGCGGCCTGTAGAGGTGCGCGTCAGGGCGGTTCCGGGCGATGGCAAAGACGACACCCAGGCCGTCCGGGCTGCGCTGGAAGAGTGCAAAAAGCACGTGCGCCCAGTGCTCGTGTTCGAGCCCGGACGCTATGACTTCCACGCGGGGACCATACCCGAGCAGGGCGGGACATCCATCGTCGTCAGCGGACTCGACAATCTGACCATTGACGGCCGCGGGGCGCAGCTCGTGTTTCACGGGCTGACCGGCGCATTTCTGTTCCGGGGCTGCCGGAACGTGACCGTCCGGAATCTGAGCATAGACTGGGAACGCCCGCCCTTCTCCACGGGAGTCATCACGGCAGTGGCAGAGCACAGCTTCGATGTGCGCGTTTTCGAGGAGTTCCCTGTGCAGGGAGGCGAGCCAGTCCAGGCGTTCATGGATCACGACCCGGCAACCGGACTGCCTGTCCGAGGCGGGATGGATGTGTACTACGGCGTCACGTCCACTGAGCTGGTGGAGCCTCAGGTTCTCCGGGTGCACACGAAGAATCCCGTGCGCCTATCGCCAGGGTCGCTTGCGGTCCTCCGCCACCAGGTGTATTCCCACAACGCATTCGTGTTCAGCCATTGTGAGAATGTACTGGCTCAGGACATAACGGTCTACACCGCTCCTGGAATGGGGCTCGTGGGAGCCCGCTGCAGAGATGTCACGCTGGAGCGGTTCCGCGTCAAGATCCGGCCGGGAACACGACGGTATCTCTCCACCACTGCCGACGCCACGCATTTCTCCGGCTGCACGGGCACCATCACGATTCGCGACTGCGAGTTCGAGGGGATGGGTGACGACGCCGTCAACATCAAGTCCGGGCTGTACCTGACCATCCGGGAGATCCAGGGGCGGGACGCGGCGCTCGGACAGCATAACCTGAAGATGCAGGATCCTCCCAACCCTGGCGATGTCCTTGAGGTGGCCCATACTGACGACTTGCTGCCGTACGCCACCGTCACGGTCAAGAGCGTGGAGCTGCTGGAAGACAACGTCCACCGGCTGGTCTTCCACGATCCCCTGCCGGAAGGGGTGCGGGTAGGCGATGTGCTGGGAAACGCCACACTCGTCCCACGGGTGCGCATCTTCAACTGCCGCGTCTCCCGCAACCGCGCCCGGGGATTCCTTCTGCAGACACGGGATGTCATTGTGGAAGGATGCCACTTCAAGGACATTACATCCGGAGGGATCTGGGTGATGACGGAAGTGGTGTACTTCCACGAGTCCATTGGCACCCGCAACGTCATCGTGCGGTTCAACACATTCGAGAACTGCAACTACGGCGGCCCTCCGGGTGAGTCTGTGCTATCTGTGTTCGCCTACCTTGCCGACTTCCGCTTCCCGCCGAAGCCGGGCGTGCACCGGGACATCACCCTGCAGGGGAACCGGATCCGCGGGTCTGACAACTGCGGGATCCTCGTGGCCGGGACGGACGGCATCAGGATCCTGAACAACACCATCGAAGACGTCTGCCGCAGGCCCGGCCGGCCAGAAGGGACAGCGGCCATCTACGTGACGTCCACGCGGAACGCTGTCATCTCCGGCAATACAGTGCTACCCGACCGGCAGGGAGAAGCATTCGCGGAAGCTTTGCGACTGGGTCCGGGGAACGAGACTGCCACCATCCAGGTCCGGGCCAACCGGGGATTCTGACAGGAAGTCAGAGCGTTACCCGGCCGGCCCACGCCATTACTCGCCTCGTTCCTCGTGATGGCGCTCGCGTTCTGCAGACTCTTCTCTCCGGGGCGAGATGGCTGTCTGTCCTTTCTCTGCCCCTTTCTCTGCCGCGGCGGCGTTCGTGGCCCAGTTGCGAAGAACGTCGCGGTCGGTCTGAGAAAGCCGCGCCGAGGGATGGGCAAGCAGGTAGGAACGCAAAGGCATCCGGCCTTTCTCCACCTCTTCCCAGATCTCCCGTGCTTTCTCCC
>JBBFLP010000031.1:11665-17331 GCA_037478975.1 Armatimonadota bacterium | reverse complement strand
TCACGAAACGTGTCATTGAAGTCGCGGAATCCGCCGAACACCGGGTTGGTATATACGGTCTTGACCAGTGTGGAAGCCGGGTACAGCGTGGCCTCACGCCACATGTCCTCCAGCACGAAACGCCCCTGCGTCCCTGCCACCTCGCAGCGCTCCATCGGATGGCCGCGCCCGATGTCGTAACTGCTGGTCAGGTGCCCCACCGCTCCGCTCTTCAGGCGGAAGTTGAAAGAGGCGGTGCTCCAGATGCTGCGCCCCGGGGCTTTCATCGCAAAGCACTGGACGCTTTCCACATCGCCGCAGAAGTGCCGGATCATGTCCATTGCGTGCGGAGTCAGCGCCTTGATGTGGAAGTAGGGCGAATCCGGGTCCTGAAAACGCCCGATCCAGAGCGCAACATTCACAAAGAGCTGCGGTCCGATCTTCCCTTCGTCCACCCACTGCCGGGCGATGCGCGCGGCCGGTGTGAAGCGGTGGTTGAAGTCTATTCCGAAACAGCGGCCTGCCCTCCGGCCGGCATCCACCATCTCCACGGCGCGGGACACATCATTGCATATGGGCTTCTCGCACAGTACGTGACAGCCAGCCTCGAACGCCTGAAGGGTGGGTTTCCAGTGGTCGCTGGCGTATTCATAGCCTCCGGTGGTGATGTGGCAAAGGTCCGGGCGCACGTGGCGGAGCATCTCCTGCGCGTCCGTGAACCAGGGCACGCCCAGCCGCTCACCGGCGGAGCGGGCCCGCTCTGGTATGATGTCGCACACGCCCGCCAGCTCCGCCAGCGGGTCCGCCGCCAGAATGTCGGCGTGCAGGTTCCCGATGGGCCCCATGCCGATCACGCACGTCTTCAGCATATCTGTCCGTCACACTCCGGAGGGCGCCGCCCCGCGCCCGGCCTCACAGACTTTGCAGAGATCACGGCTCCTCGTAACCCAGTTCGCGGATATCGTCGGCGAATAGATCGAACACCGGGGATCCGGCGCAGCGCTTCCATCGCCCCACAGGGTCCCGCCTCACTTCGATCCGCGCCAGCGGGATCCCCAGGAACTCTTCGAGTCTGCGCAGCTCTCTTTCCTGATGCAGCACAAAGTCCTCGAAGCGGACTTCGATACAGCGCTTCGGAGGTGGAGTGGCACTGACGATGGCCCTCTGGTACTTCCAGCTGGTCGCTCGCTTCAGCATCAGGTCGTCGGTAGGCTCATAGGGCACGCCGAAATCGGCCAGGTCGTCCGTGACGTGCGCCCCCAGGATGCTGTCCCGCGGGTCTCGCACCCAATGGATATAGTATGCGTCCGGAAACATCCGAACGATCCAGGGATAGGCTAGCGTGGTCTCCGGCAGCTTCCATCCCCGGCGCGGGGCGTCACTGGACAGCACCGAAGAGAGATAGGACTCCACCAGCCGGATGAACTCCGGCTCGATGGGACCATCCATCAGGCGGGAGAAATCCCAGCGGAATCCGCCGAGATGCCGGACGTGCCGGGCAAGCACCCGGCACGCCTCGTACATATCTTCGGGAGGGATGAGATCTCCCGACTCGTTGATCTGCGCCCCCATATACACGCCGCTTTCGCTGAGCGTGTGGGACATGGCGCGTGTGCCGGAATGTCCCCGGCCGATCACGGTCACCAACACCGCAGTTCAGAGCTCCTTCTGTCCACGTTGCGTCTGCAACTCCCTGGCCTGCAGATCACGGGCCTGGCTGGGAGATCCGATGTAGAGCGTGTCGTACGCCTCCTGAGAGTTCTTGAACTGCACCCCCCTGCCGTGCCAGTTCAGGTTCGTGTAGATGGGGTTCGTGCGGCCGGTCTCCTTCTCACGGCGGGCTATGTGTGCCTCCATCCGTTCCTTCAGCATCCGGACGACGCCGGGCTCCTCGTCCGCCAGGTTATGGTTTTCCCCGGGATCTTTGATCAGGTTATACAGCTCGACCGGCGGCTTGAAGTGCATATCCGGCTCCAGTGCGACAATCAGTTTCCATTCCGGCGTTCGCCAGCCGTGCTTGCGCATCCAGGTGCACTCGGTGATGTAGAACTCCGGCTCGGGCTCGCGCCACTCGCCGCGCATCAGGGGGACCAGACTGCGGCCGTCGAAGGCGATGTCGGTCTCGATGCCCATCAGATCCAGAATGGTGGGCGTCACGTCCTTCAGCTGACAGTAGTGGTCGAACCGTGCGCCCTCCGGCACCCGTCCCGGGAACCGGAAGATGAGCGGGACGGTGAGGGTGCAGTCGTAAAGGCCGTGGTGATCGAACCAGCATTCGTGGTCGTAGAGAGTCTCACCGTGGTCAGAGTCTATGACCACCAGAGTGTCCTCCTCCAGCCCGAGATCAGCAATCAGCGTGAACAGGTTCTGGATGCAGGCGTCCATATACGCCAGCGCGCCGTCATACTGCGCGATGATGTAATCCTTGTCCCGGACGCCCGGCGGGAACCAGCTGGCGAAGTAGTCCCGGAACGGCTTGAACGAGAGCACGGGCTCAAGCGACTTGTTCTCCGGATCGAACTCGTCCTTCCCGTAGAAGATGCGCTCGAAGGGCTGAGGAGGCAGATAGGGCGAGTGCGGATCCATATGCCGCAGGAACAGGAAGAATGGCTTACCATCCGCCGCCAACCGCTTGAGCTCCGGGATGGTAACCGCGTTCAGGTTCTCGGCCTTGGGGCTGCGGCCGGCTTGATACTCGCCCCAGCCGCTGAAATCCAGATAGTTCTGGAACCCCCGCGACGCAACATTCCCGCTAAACCCCACGCACGTGGTGTTGTAGCCGCGCTCCCCCAGGATCTCCGCCAGCGTCTTCAGGTGACTGCCCAGCGGCCCTTCGTGGCGCAACGCCACCACATCGGTGCCGAAGACATCCATCCCGGTGAACATGGAGGAATACCCCGGGGTCGTCGGGATGTGCGGACTGAAGCAGCGCGTGAACACCGTCCCGCCCGCCGCGAAACGGTCTATGTGCGGCGTGGTAAGACGATGGTAGCCATAGAGGCTCATGTGATCCGCCCGCAGACTGTCAATACCGAACAGGATGAGATTGGGTTGTTTCATTTTGGGTTATGCTTTCCAGATTGCTGCCGGATGGCCAGGCGATGATTTGATGTTTAAAGTTTAACGTTGAATGTTGAAGGATATTGATTGAAGATCTTATGCCGTCTCACGTGCACAATGGCCCTTCAGTAAAGCAGTAGTAAAGAAAAACCGGCTTCGGTGCCATGAAATCCAACCGTCATAATATATCATCAGGTCTCTTCTCCCTCTGAGTGGGTAGAAGAACAACTCTGATGTACCAGTTGCTGCGCGGACTGCTGGACCTTCTTGCAGGCGCTGCGGCGAAGTCCCGAGAGCATTCGCGATATTCTCTCGATCCCATCTCTCAGTGTGCGGGTTTTCTCGCAATTCAGCCATCCCTGCCCGGCGGCTATGAGCAACAGGGTGGCGAGTTCGCCGAGAGAGCCAAATGCGATCTCGAAGAATCTTGCCTGATCCTTTCCGGAGGATCTTGACGTGCCTTCGGCAATGTTCGCAGCGACCGAGACCGCAGCTCTGCGCATCTGAAGAGACAGGCCGAAGAGTTCCTCTCGTGGAAGCTCACGCGTGGCGGCGTAGACATCTCCAGCAAGCTCCACCGCCTTTTGCCAGACGTCGAGCCGCTCGAATCCGAACAGGAATCCGTCTGGTTGCGCATTTGAAGAATGCTGCACGCCTATCGCCCTTCGCCTACAGGTCTGGGATGGTGATTCGCCGGGTCAAGAACGTCCTGCCCCAGAGGCTGCAATTCTTGACCTTGAACCTTCAACCTTGAACCTTCAACCTCTAGTCCTCTCCCCCCATCGCCCTCATCACCGCCCGGAGGTAGCCGCGGGATTCGGCAGCGATGATGGAGACTTCGGGCAGGCTCAGTTCGCCTGCGCCTATGATCTCAAGATCCACCGGGCCGGAGTACCCGCCCTGCACCATGGCGCGGCAGTAACCGGCAAGATCAATGTCGCCCCGTCCGCAGGTCTGATCGGCCGGCGAGCCGGGGGAGGGGCCGCGTCCCTTGCAGTCGCGGATGTGGATGTGGCGGGTCCGTGAAAGCACCTGCGGAAGCGCCTCTTCCGGGTTCTCGCCCGCGCGGTATACGTGGCTCGGATCCATATCTATGCCGAATGCGGGGGACGTGATCTTACGCATTGCGCGCAGGGTCGTCTCGGTGTTGTAGATGCAAGCGCCGACGTGCGCCTTGACGCACAACGTCACCCCGAAACCTTCCGCCTCCTGCGCCATCTTCGCCATCAAGTCGGTCTGACGCTCGAAGTCCTCATCGTTGTCCGACTGTCCGCCCGGCCCGATATTGATGACAGGGATGCCGATCTCCACGCCGGCCTCGAACGCTTTCATCAGACGGTCTTCGTCCAGCGCCGCCTCCTCCATCGCCAGGAACTCCAGCCCGTTGTCTTCCACGATGGCCTTCAGTTCCCGGGCCTGCGAGCGCCAGTTGTCCAGGTCCAGATGCTCGCACATCCCCTTGATGGCCGATATCTCCACCCCGTCGTATCCCGCAAGACGGATGTGCCGGGCCGCCGTTGCGAAGTCGAAACCCGCGAACAGCACCGAGTTCACGCCGAACTTGATCATCTCCACAGTCTCCTTGACGCGTTTTGCGACAGAGTGCCGGGGATCTCAGAGGTCCACGATGGAGTGCGTCTCCCAGCTCTGGATGGCGGCCTCGATGACCTCCTGCACCTTGAGAGCGTCCCTGCCGGACCCGTCTATCTGGTCGTAGGGCACCTTCGCCTCCAGCTGGTCCACCCATTTGCGGATGCGGCTGGCGAAGGTCTCGCTGAAGCTGCGCATCCCGCCCAGGTAGCTGTAGGTTTCGTATTCGATGGAATCCCGCGGGTAGAAGGACAGGTGTTCGCACGCGTCGTCCAGCACGAACCGCCCCCGCGAGCCCACCACCTCGCACTTCTCCAACCCGTAGCTGCCGCCCGCATCGTAGCTGCCGGTGAGATTGCCCACCACGCCGTTCTCAAAATGCAGCAGGATCTGGGCGTTGGACCAGCAGATGCGCCCGTCCCCTTTCTTGAGGAAGCAGGCCACGCTCTTGATGTCCCCGCAGAAGTAGCGCATCACATCGAAGGAGTGGGGGTGCAGGGCGCGCAGGTGGAACCATGGAGAGGTCTCCACCGGATTGTTGATCCACATGCGCATGTTGATCATATACAGCGACCCCAGGCGGCCGGTCTCCACCCACTCTTTGGCGCGGAGCGCGGCGGGGGTGAAGCGGTGGTTCAGGTTGATGGCGTAAGGGATCTTCTTCGATTCCGCCAGCGCCACCATCTGCCTCCCCTCCTCCACGTTGTTGGAGATGGGCTTCTCGCCCAGCACCGGGATGCCAGCCTCCAGAAGCTCCATGGTGGGGGTAAAGTGGTCTCCGCCGTTCTCTTCTCCGCGGGTGCACATGCTGCATGCGTCCAGCTCGATGCCGCTGTCCAGCATCTCCCGGACGCTGTAGAAGGCTTTGCCGCCGAACTTCGCCGCCCCGGCGTCGGCCTTTTCCGGGATGATGTCGCAGCAGGCCACCACCTCGCACCGGGGATCGTCCTTGTAGCACTGCGCGTGGATGCTGCCGATGTTTCCCACACCCACGATGCCTATCCTGAGCGCCATATCTTGAGTCCTCGAACGCTGTT
>JBBFLP010000031.1:9927-11565 GCA_037478975.1 Armatimonadota bacterium | reverse complement strand
ATTGCCCCACGAGAGATCCTGGTTCGGCAGCCTTCCCGTCTCCACCTGGAAACACGCCGACACCGGTTGGGAGACCTTCGTCGAGCAGAAGAAAGCCGAAGGCCTCTCCGAGGCCGGGATCGAGCGGCTTCCCGAAGCAGCGCGCAAAAAGGTGGGATGCACGTTGACGGACCTGGTGGCCCCCTTCTTCGTGTTCATCGTGGGCGTGTGCATCCCGCTCAGCCGGTCGCGGCGCGGAGCGGAATGGTGGCGGCACGTTCTCACACGAACCGCCGGACTCATCGCCGCAGGGGTGCTCTACATCAGCCTGATCCTGGGGCTATCGTGGTGGTGGGGGATCCTGCAGGCCATCGGCGTGGCCTACCTGATGGGCGCGGCCAGTCTGAAGCTTGGCCGCCCGTGGCGATGGGCCGCCATCCCGGTGGTGCTGATCTTTCACGCTGTGATGAGCCGCTACACGGGGTGGTGGCTGGGACTCGGCGATACGCAGGAGCCGTTCTGGACCATCGCCAATCCCCTGGGAGATCCCCTTAAGCCCCTCCGGGTCCACTGCCTGCCCTGGGTTTCCATCTCCTACGGAGCCATCACCATCGCTGGAGTCCTGCTGGGAGAAGCGGTGGCCACGCGCGATCATCGGCATGTGACGCGCCGCAGCCTGTTGCTGGGACTGCTGTGCGGAGGAGCCGGACTGGCCATCCATCAGCTGGGAATGGCCACCGGCCAGTATGACCTTTGTTTCAACAAGCCGGACGTCACGGCGTCCTATGCCCTGTTCACATCCGGCGTGGCGGCGCTGACCTTTCTGGTCTTTTACTGGGTGGTAGATGTGCGAGGCATACGGGGCTGGACCGCCCCGCTGGACGTGCTGGGTTCTAACGCGCTGCTTGCATACTTTATGCAGATCATCATGAGGCTCGCCTTCCGTGCGCTTGGCATCGAGCCGTTCTTCAAGGGGGCTCCCACCGAGCCCGTTCAGATGTGGGCTGGCCTGTGGGACTCTCCGCTCTGGCAGAGGTTTCTGCTGGACAAAAGCGGCTACCTGGGCCTGGCGTGGGGGCTCCTCTGGACAGGGAGCCTCTGGCTGATCATCCGGTGGTGCAACCGGCGAGGCATATTCTGGAAGCTGTGAGCAAACCGGGGCGGTGGCCCCTGGCCACCGCCCCGAAAGAGCCTGGTGCGGTTGACCCGCCGGGCTCAGGCTGCCGGACTTCCGGCCGGCGAGCCGCCGAAGCAACGGTTCAGGACGTTCTCCGCGATCGGCCGGGTGGCCAGAGACACCACTACCGTAACGATGGCCGAAAGCGGCAGAGCGATGACCAGCGGATCCACCACCGCCCATTTCGTGCCCGCCGCCAGGCTGGTCTTTCTGAACAGGGCCATACACAGCCCCAGCGCCGCGGACTCCTTCTCGTGCACGAACAGCACCCAGAGTCCCCAGGCGAAGAATCCGGTCAGCATACCGGAGATGACCCCTGCCAGAGTGGCCCGCTTCCAGAACAGGGCGCTGATGTAGGCCGGCAGAAAGACAGCCGCGCACATTCCAAAGAACAGCGCCGTCGCGATGGCGATGATCCCCACCGGCAGGTTATACGCCAGAATGATGGTCAGCACGAACCCGGCGAAGATGCCGAGCCTGGC
>JBBFLP010000031.1:0-9827 GCA_037478975.1 Armatimonadota bacterium | reverse complement strand
AAGAACAGGTTCGTCAGGGCTCCCACGGTGAAGGCGACGCCGGTCATCATCAGAATGAAGATGCCACCTGGGATCAGCGCCCGGTTCAACTCCTTGCCGCTCTTCACAGTCATATAGCGAACGGCCAGCTGCGGCTGGGCCAGCACCCCGATGCCCACCCCCAGGATGATGGTGGACACGAGCTGCCACCAGAGGGGGGAGAACAGCGCCGGCATGGCGGTCCATCCGCGATGTCCCTGTTCCACCAGTGGAGGCGGCACCTTCGAGGCCAGTTCCGTCAGTGCCTGATGACTGGCCAGACCGCCCACCTTGGAGTATGTGGCCACCAGCAGGATTAACATCCCCACGAACATCAGGGTGCCCTGCAGGGCGTCCGTGTAGACCACTCCCTTCAGCCCGCCGAAAAACACGTAAGCCGCCACGACGACGGCGAACACGAACAGCGCCAGCTGATACTCCAGTCCTAGCTGCACCTCCAGAAACCGCGCCCCACCGATCATGACGGCCGCAGCGTAAAGCGGCATCAGGCACGCGATGGTAGTTCCCGCGAAGCCCTGCACAAAGCGCGAACCGAACCGGCGTCCCAGCAGCTCCGGGAACGTATGCGCGTCCAGCGCCGCTCCCATCCGCCGGGTGCGCCGCCCGAACACCAGGAACGCGATGAAGATCCCCAGGAAAATGTTGAAGAATGTCAGCCACAGAAGGCCCATTCCGAACAGGGCCGCCGCCCCTCCAAACCCGACGATGGCTGAAGTGCTGATGAACGTGCTGCCGTAAGCCAGACTCATCAGCAGCGGATGCACCTGCCGGCCGGCCAGCAGGTAGTCCGCGGCGCTGCGCGTCTTACGGTAGCCCAGCCAGCCAAGGTAGCCGGTCACCAGCACATAAGCGGCCAGGATGATGGTGAGAAGCTCGTAGTTCATCGGTTGCGTCCTTCCGGTTACACTTCCTCGAACTCGAGGTCTTCATCGGGCGGATGGACCGGCTCGGCCATCTCTTCGTCGTCGTTCCAGTGAAGGATGCCGTAGACCACGCAAAGCAGGGTGGAGCCGATGCAGAGGATGTAAGCCAGCGCCACCCAGAAGTCACCGAATCCCAGCATAGTGGGTCCCCCTTTCCACACGCCTCATTGTGCGGGCGTGTACTGCAAGGATTGGCGCGATTGTAGCAGGAGTCTCCACAATCTGCAAGCATGTCCCGTCCGTTGGCACCAAGGACTCTGCGGAGGACTGCCGGAGTGGTGCGCAGATTGGCGCTATCAACGGTTGACTTGGAGGGGCGAAACACGTATCATCCGTTCACGTGGAACGGGCACTCTACATCTTCGATCTGGACGGAGTGATCTACCGCGGCAACACCCCGCAACCCTTCGCCGCCGAGACTATCGAGAGGATCCGCCGGGAAGGCTCCCGTGTGTTCTTCCTCACCAACAACGCCTCCCTTTCACGGAAGGACGTGTCCAACAAACTGACGCGCCTGGGCGTGCCGGCGTCGCCGGATGAAGTGATGACCAGCTCCTTTGCGACCGGCCTCTGGTTCCGTGAGCACGGCGCAATCGGCAAGCGGGTCATGATCATCGGGGAAAAGGGCTGTTTCGACGAGCTTGCCGCAGCCGGGATGCAGGTGTTCTCCCCGGATGACACCACGGACGTGGACTTTGTGGTGGTGGGGATTGACCGGGCGTTCAACTATCACAAGTTGAACTGCGCCCAGCAGGCCATCCTGAAGGGTGCGACGTTCATCGCCACCAACCGCGATCCCACCTATCCCCGCGAGGACGGAGTTTCGCCCGGCGGGGGCTCAATCGTGGCGGCCGTGGCCACCGCAAGCGGGCAGGAGCCGATCACCATCGGCAAGCCCGAGACCTACACCATCCGGAAGATCCTGGACCTGACCGGCGTGGACCGGTCCGATGCGGTGATGGTGGGCGACCGGCTGGATACGGATATTCTGGTGGGCAACCGTGCAGGAGTGCACACCCTGCTGGTTCTCGGAGGGGTCTGCACCCGGGAGGAGGCCGAGGAGGCGCAGGGAGATCTGCGTCCGGGCGGCATCATCGAGAATCTGGGACAGCTGAGATGACCGGGGTGCGCCGGAGGACTGCTGGATGGTCGGCCGGCCGCTGATGATCGCGGCGGGCGCGGCGGACACGTCGGGGACTGCCGGACTGACCCTGTATGCGCGGATCGCGGCCGCGGCTGGCGTGGACCTCCGGCCGGTGACCGCCTGTGTCACGGCCCGGGACCCCGGTGGACGGGTGAGGGCGGTGCAGGCGATCGCTCCGCGGATCATCGCCCGGCAGATGGACTGCGCCGCGCAGGGCGGCAACGCAGGATCGGTTCTGGTGGGGATGCTTGCCCGGCATCAGGCCGTGGACGCCGTCGCGGAGCGGATCCGCCGCAGAGAGCTGGGCAATGTGGTGCTTTATCCGGTCCTGGGATCCAGTGGAGGCAGATCTCTGATGACATCCCAGGGTATCAAGCGCACGGCCGTGGCGCTGGCGCCGCGCTGCCGGCTGGTGGTCTGTGACGGCGAGACCGCGGGACTGCTCAGCCGTGTGGAGGTGCGCGGTAGAGACAGTTTCTTCCAGGCGGCGCGAGCCGTGCTGGACAGGATCTCCGGAGCGGTACTGATGCTCGGAGTGCGAAAGGGAGCGGAGGTTCTGGACGTCCTGCTGGCAAAGGATTCCGTAGCGGAGTGGTCTGCAGGAGACGGGTCCGGGGTCAGCGGAGAGGCGCTCGCCGCCGCATGCGCCGCGCTGCTGGCCCGAGGAGAGCCGCTAGAGGCTGCCGCGCGGGGAGCGCGGGCCCTTGCGGCGGAGGCGGGGTGAGTGCGCCGGACCGGCGCACCGGAAGGTCCGGGCGGGAGAGACAAGCGATGACGAAGTACATTTTTGTGACGGGCGGAGTGGTGTCTTCCATCGGCAAGGGCATCACCACCGCAAGCCTGGGGCGTCTGCTGAAGAGCAGGGGATTCAACGTCACTATGCAGAAGCTGGATCCCTACATCAATGTGGACGCCGGCACCATGAATCCGTTTCAGCACGGCGAGGTCTTCGTGACGGATGACGGTGCGGAGACGGATCTGGACCTCGGCCATTACGAGCGGTTTGTTGACGTCTCGCTGACGCGCAACTCCAACGTCACCACCGGCAAGATCTACGGTCAGGTAATTGCACGTGAGAGGCGGGGCGAATTCCTGGGCAGCACCGTTCAGGTCATCCCCCACATCACCGACGAGATCAAAGCCTGCATCCGCCGCGCCGGCGAAGATGCTTCGGCTGACGTGGTGATCGTGGAGATCGGGGGGACGGTAGGCGATATCGAGGGGTTGCCCTTCCTGGAAGCCATCCGGCAGTTCAAGAAGGACGTGGGGCACGACAACGTTCTGTATGTGCACGTCACCCTTATCGCCAGCGTGGGGCCGTGGAGCGAGCTGAAAACAAAGCCCACTCAGCACTCCGTCATCAATCTCCGTGAGATCGGGATCCAGCCGGACATTCTTGTCTGCCGCTCCAAGGTCCCGCTGTCCGATGAGATGCGGGATAAGATCTCACTGTTCTGCGATGTGGACCGGGAAGCTGTCATCCAGTCCCTGGATGTGGAAACGCTGTACGAGGCTCCACTTGCGCTGGAGGAGGAGGGGCTTGCCCGCCTGGCGTGCGAGAAGCTGAAGCTCCCGCCAAACGCCCCGGATCTGGATGAGTGGCGCAGGATCGTTGAGACCATCAAACATCCGAAGGAGCACGTGACGGTCGCTATTGTGGGCAAATACACCGGCAACGGGGACGCCTACATCAGTATCGCCGAGGCTGTCCGGCACGGAGGCGTGGCCAACGATTGCGGGGTAAGCATCCGTTGGGTGGACTCCGAGGATCTGGAATCAGGATCGGCGGAAACCGTGCTCTCGGATGTGGACGCCATCATCGTCGCCGGAGGATTCGGCGCGCGTGGTGTGGAGGGCAAGATCGCCAGCATCAAGTACGCCCGCGAGAACGGCATCCCGTTCCTCGGTCTGTGCTACGGCCTGCAGATGGCGGTCATCGAGATGGCCCGCCACGGCTGCGGGCTGGAAGGGGCGAATACCGAGGAGGTGGATCCCGAGTGTCCGCACCCCGTCATCCACTTGCTGCCGGAGCAGCAGGGCGTGACTGAGAAGGGCGGAAGCATGCGGCTGGGCGTCTATCCGTGCCGGGTCATCCATGGTTCCCGGGCGCACAGCCTGTACGGCACGGAGCTGGTTTACGAGCGCCACCGGCACCGCTATGAAGTGAACAACGCCTACCGTCCCGCTCTGGAGAAAGCGGGGATGGTCTTTAGCGGAGTGTCTCCGGACTACAGGCTTGTGGAGATGATCGAGGTGCCATCGCATCCGTTCTTCATGGCCACGCAGTTCCATCCCGAGTTCAAGAGCCGTCCCAACCGGCCGCATCCGCTGTTCCGGGGGCTGGTGGAAGCCGCGCTGAAGCGCTGCCGTGAGACTTCCGGGCGGTCGAACGGCTCCCGGAAGGGCGCCAGGCGCGCTGCTGGAGCGGAATCCGTGGCTGCCGGAGCCTGAGAGCGCCGCTCACGCGCCAGGAGACCGCCTGAATGGATCCGGATGAGCGCTTCATGCGCCTTGCCATCGAGAAGGCTCTGGAGGGCATCTCCCGGGGTCAGGCCCCTTTCGGCGCGTGCATCGTCCGGGGTGGCGAGGTTATCGCCTGTGAGCATAACGTGGTGTGGGCGACGACGGACATCACCGCTCACGCCGAAGTCCACGCCATCCGCAGAGCGTGCGCGACCCTGCAGACGGTGGATCTCTCCGGATGCACGGTCTATTCCACGTGTGAACCATGCCCGATGTGCTTCAGCGCCTGTCACTGGGCACGGGTGGAGCGGATCGTCTACGGAGCCTCCATCCGGGACGCGCAGCTGTACGGCTTCAATGAGTTGCCGGTCGGCAATGTGGAGCTGAAGCACCTGGGCCGCAGCCCGGTGAAGATCCGGGGCGGGTTGCTGGTGTCGGCCTGCCTGGAGCTCTTCCGCCTCTGGAGCCAGCAGGGCAGCCGCAGAACCTACTGACGGGCCGGAAGGTCAGCGGATGTCGCGTCCCCGCACGCCTCCAACAGTGCGGTTGACGTCTATCGGGTCGGATGGGTCGGCAGATGGCAATATGTCCTGAGCGCGGACGAACGCCACATGCCCGTCCGCGAAGGCGTAGTTGCGGGCTCCCTGACCCGGTCCCCACCAGGTGGCCTGACGGGGGGCGGCATGATTAGACGTCCATTCCCCCACCAGGATCTTGGCTGACGGATGCTCCACCGAGGACTGTTTTTGCGGGACCGGGATGAAGCGTCCGGTGGGATACAGGTCGCTGCGGGTCATCTGCGCCACCTGTTCAGGCGGGTAGAAGAAGCAAGCCGAGTAGGCGTAAGAGGTGCGGTCGTAGGCGTCCTCGCCCGAGACATCCGTCGGACAGAACAGCACTCCCGTGGCGCGGTTGGACTTCAACGGGTCGCTGTCCACCATGCCCATCCCCTGTGCAATGTAGGGTTGCAGAGGCCATCTCCAGTGCCTGCCCACCCAGAAAAACGGGTTAGGGGCGCCGTTGGAAAGCGGCCGGTAGGGGTAGGTTCCGTTCCAGTCATCCAGGTACAGAAGAAATCCCTGAGCGATCTGCTTCAGATTGGACTGGCAGACTGATCTCCGCGACGCTTCACGCGCGCGGGCGAACACCGGGAAGAGGACGCCCGCCAGAATGGCGATAACGGCAATCACTACCAGTAGCTCGATGAGCGTGAAGGCTTTCCGGCAACGCATTTTCTGTGGGCTGGGGTCTTCTCAGCGTGAGGCGCGGTAGCGAAGCAGCTCCAGCGCGATGATGGCGGGTGGAACCTCGGTGAGGGTGCCGACCCGGTCTATGATCCTTGCCAGGGCCCTCTGGGACGGTTCATCGGGCGACTGTTCGTCGTAGAGCTCGTCCATCGCGTCGGAGATCATCTGAATGGCATCCATCAGGTAGCGCCCGCGCACCTGGGGAAGCTGACGCAAATTCATCGAGGCATACGTGCGCCCCAGCTTCTCGAAGACGCTTTCCCAGGTCTGGGTGGTCTCCATTTCGCGCCGGGCGCGCTCCCGCAAGCGCATCTTGGCCTCTTCGTTAGCCCTCTGGCGCGCTTTGAAGTGCTCCCAGTCCTCCATGGTGGCGCCGTCTATGACGCAAAGGCGCAGCTTCTTGCCGCTTGATGCCAGCAAGGCGGCCTCGATGGCGTTGCGGTGGTCTGAGGACTGCAGGTGCCCGCTGAGATGCATGGTGCCCGGAGCGAATCCGACGACGAACAGGTCCCCTTCCGTGGTTATGGGAACGGCCGTCTCCAGGGCCCTCCAGAGGGTGGGGTGCACCACCCTGTCCTTTACTTTCTCTGTTGTGTCGTGCCAGACTGCGGCGATGTCCATAGGAATGCCAGCGGGGGATGAACGCCTTCCCGCCTTCGGGATTATACGGGACCCCTTCGCGCTCGTCAACGCGGAGAGGGACAATGGCCTGGTTGGGCGCACTCTCCCCCCGTGCTCCACTGACCATCGCTGATCTCCTTTTGCGTTGGCCCCGAAGACGGCGAA
This sequence comes from Armatimonadota bacterium, assembly GCA_037478975.1. GTDB lineage: Bacteria > Armatimonadota > UBA5829 > DSUL01 > DSUL01 > CALCJH01. The sequence continues at coordinate 3,225 of JBBFLP010000031.1, read as the reverse complement.
CCGGCTTTATTGGAATATCCGCGCGGTCTACATTCCTGCAAGATCCCCCCGTCCCCGAAGTCCTGCAGGATTCGAAAGGGAGTTTGCCGGTAAAATGACTTGAATTTGAGGTTTCTGCAAGAAAAGGGCTTTACAGAAAGGCGGCGGGTGCTTTACGATAGTTTTGGAGCAAAGCGGGCAAGTCGAGTGCAGGCGCGAGATGCGCAAAAAGGCTTCTTTCGGTTGCGCACTCGACGGGTGATGAACTGGTTGCTCCGGGAGAGGGCGGCGCTCTCAGGAGGCCGCCGGAAGGAGGGCCCGTCCGGGACGCGGTCAGAAATTCCGGATGGTTTTTTTCAAATTCCGGCTTGACGCGGCCTGAGGGCCAGCGTTATACTTGAATCAGCTACAGGTGTCTTTCTGTCGGCTCTGTGGAAAGGAGAGATCTCATGCACAGGACAGGAATTGCTTTCATGGCTGCAGTGCTCGTCGCGGTTACCGCCGCTGGAGCGATGGCAGCTCCCGTGACTGTGAACATCCCGGTGACCCAGGGCTGGAACCTGGTGGGGTGCCCCGCCGTTCCGCTGAACCCGGCTCCGCCGGCAGTGCTCGGCGGTCTGGCGGATGGTGCCCTGCGTTGGGATCCGTTCGCTCGCAGGTATGTCTCTTATGACGAGTTCTCCCCCGAGGAGTTTGGCAACATCCTTCTGGGTGATGGCTACTGGGTGTTCAAGAGCTCCGCGGGCGCGGGAACCATTTCCTACAGCGGCGCGGATGTCAGCGGCGATCACTGGATCAGCCTGCCGAAGGCCGGGTGGACCCTGGTCGGCTATCCGAATATGACGCCCACCTCCAAGGCATATGAAGCCCTGCTGGTCACCAATGGCATCGAGACCAAGTCTATGGCGGATGCCGTTGCGGCTGGCTGGATTTCGGACTTCGCCCTGGGGTGGAATCCGTCTCTGAAGAGATATCAGTCCGTTGGGCTTCCGGACGCGTTTCCGGACCTGGAGAATCTGCAGATCAATCAGGCCTACTGGTTCCAGACCCTGATCGACAACCTGGCCCTGATTATCCCGGGTTCGTAAGTCACTAGCAGAGTCGACTGAACTCTAGGGAAAAGGCCCGTGGGATATCCGCGGGCCTTTTTTCGTGTGTTCGGACGTTACCAACCGCTAAAGGCAGACTTCCTTAACTTGACGGAAGACACTCAAACGAGAGTGAGTTTCGCCGCTTATTCCGCTCAGGCTCTGGAGCGCAGCAGGCGGAGCCGGTCCAAGATCGCCGGGAGGGCCGTCGCCGAGCCGGAGCGGATCAGGATATCCGCCTGATCCGAAAGGTAGGTCTCGTTGGGGTTCACCTCGATGACCTTCCCGCCATGGCCACGCACGTAATCCGTGAAGCCATATCCGCCGCTCACCAGTCCACTGGTTCCAACAGTCAGCAGAACGTCTGCGGCGGCCGTGAAGGAGATAGCTCGCTCGATGGCAGCCTGAGGAAGCATCTCACCGAACCAGACGACACCAGGCCGGGCAAGGGATCCGCAGTCAGGGCACCGTGGGAGATCGTCCGGAGTCCGGAGCGAACTGGGGTCAACGGGCCGCTCCAGGACAGACTTCCACTCACAGCGCCAGCACCAGATCTCCATCAGATCCCCGTGGATCTTCACCAGTTTCCGCGAACCGGCGCGCTCGCTCAGGTTGTCCACGTTCTGCGTAATCAGGAGGAAGTCCTCGAATATCTCCTCCATGGCGGCGAGGGCGTAGTGGCCAGCGTTCGGCTCGACGCGGGTCTGGTCCACCTGCCTCTGGGCGTAAAAACGCCACACCAGGACGGGGTCACGTCGGAACCCTTGGGGAGTGGCCACATCCTCCACTCGATGCCCTTCCCACAGTCCTCCGGAATCCCGGAACGTCGGAAGCCCGCTCTCCGCGCTCAGGCCCGCTCCCGCAAACACGCCGACGAGCCGTGCGGTGTTCAGGATCTCCGCCGCCTGCTCCACCGCGCGATCCTGCCTGCCTTCTTCGGCCACCAGACCTCTCCTCCTGCGGGGTGACGTTTACCGGTCAGGCCGGATAAGAATGCGCAGCCTCTGTCCGAACACCCCGCGCCCTTCGCAGATCATCCGGAACTCGACCACGGTCTCCCCCTCAATCGCTCCAAGACTCACTTCGGGCAGCATCCGGGACTCAAGTGGAGCGACGTCGCTCCCCAATGGGACTCGCACCTCTCGATCCCTCCATCGCACAAGCAAAGACACGCTGCCGCGGCCGCTCCTTCCGAGCCAGCGCGCCTCGCCGGTGTTGAGCGCTTCCACCCGCAGACGCACCTCCTGTCCCCGGCCGGTCCGCAGATGTCCACCTTCCAACTCCTGCCAGCCGGCGCCGCCGAGGGCGAACTGCACTGCTCCGAACTCGGCGTTCATATACTTCGGTGGCGCTCCATCTGCCCAGGAGCCTCCGCCGATTCCGTCATCCGGGCAGGTGGCGCTGTCCGTTCCTGTACCTGCCGTACGGGGGACGAGCCGCTGGCCGCGCTTTAGCGCCGCGAGGTATTCGTCGCGGGTTTCCTGCCACACGCCAGCATAACCTGTCACATGCCGGTCGCGGTCAATGAGGATAGTACCCGCGACTGGTTCCGGCTGCAGCGAGGCCGACGCCTTTGGATACCAGTCCCGCAGCACGAGGGCGGCCGGGCGAGGCGTCACGTCCTGGCGCATAATGCCGTAGTCGCTCTTCTCATCCACGCGGTACCCGCCTGGATACCACCAGGCGGCCGCTCCGTTCACGTGGGAGCGTGTAAACAACCGGTAGCTGTTCTCGAATAGCTCCTTCTGACGCTGCAGCTGGGCTTCGCTTTCGGAGTCCGGCCAGACACTGACTCCGTATTCCGCCCAGAAGACTGGCTTGCCGCCGGAGACGAAGCGGCCATACTCCGTGGTGAAGCCGGCCGCTAGGAAGTTCTCCGTCTCGTCCTGGAGTCCGTATCCCTCCGGCGAGGTGAAGTCCAGATGCACGGCTCCGCTCGCAAGGTCGAACGGAAACGCCGCCACCGGCCACATCTGTCCCGTTCCTCCGTAACCAGTACGGGCGCCGAAAAGATGAACCGGATCGAGCCGGCGCAGGAACCGGGTTACGCGCCCGTAGCCCCTGCTGATAATGTCGTCTGCAAACCGGCGGTAGGCGGCCACCATCGGCCGCCAGGGGCCGTCCGTGGTGAGCTGCTCGTCCGACGGTCCTGTGGGCT
>JBBFLP010000030.1:4162-17649 GCA_037478975.1 Armatimonadota bacterium | reverse complement strand
CGTGATGCCCACCGTGCTGGCCATTCCCAGCTGAGTGAGCCACTGATGATTCTTTCTGTTACCCATGGAAGAGCGCCGGGCCTCCGGAGGCGCTTCCACTGCGCGGAGGGTCTCCGGGCCTGTGAAAAAAGGCGCACGGCGGCAGTATAGCATGGGGACTCGGCAACTGGCCATTGCTACCTGTTCGCAGTTTCGCGGTAAATAGCGCCGCCGGAGGCAGGGCCTCCCGAACACATGTTTGCTTGGCTGCGTGGTAGAATGCAGGCGGAGAGGGGTATTCCACAGAGGAGAACTTTTTTCAACTTTTTTCTCTCAGGGGGTAAAGATTCCGGTCCGGACAGCCGAATAACCGGATGGACAAGCAATACAGGAACTCTCGATAAGGGCAAACTCTTCGAAAGGGGAGGACGCAAAGCCAGGGGTCTAAACCGCAGAGTGCGGCAAGACAGCCCGGTTGCCGAAGTGGTCCCGCCGCAGCCTTCGAAGACGTTTGCCGTTTATCGTTTTCCGGGCGGAGGCGGACTGGAGGCAGGAAACGATGAAGATTTCGGAGTTCGAATCGGGAAAAGCAGGAACGGGCGCGCAGGCGGCAGCAAAGGGGAAGATCCTTCCGGAGGAGTTCCGGGCGTCGCTTCATCGGGAGAAGCGTCAGGGCCGTCCGAAGAGTTCACGGGAAGAGGCCATAGAGGTGGCCATGAAGGCCCTGGAGGAGGTTCCTGATGTGCGGGAGGATCTGGTGGCCGACATCAAGGCCCGGCTGGAGCGGGGAGAGTACCGGGTGGATCCGGCCGAGGTGGGTGAGATGATGCTGCGCCGCATGCGGGCGGACCGGATCCGCTAGAAGTCTGATATTCCTGATACATTTGACTTTCTGGAGCCCGTCGCCGTTCGGTGGCGGGCTCCAGCGCGTACGGCGAGCAGAGGACGCCGGGCGTTGCCGTGCAGGAACCTCGCCGCCAAGGTATAAAGCATGGCTGGATCTGGCCAGTCGGCCGGGGAGTATCCGGGAACGCTTGGGGAAGGGTTGTCTTGGGGCTGAAGTTTGCCGTCGTGAACCAGAAGGGAGGGGTGGGAAAGACCACCACGGCGGTGAACATCGCCGCGTGCCTGGCAGCGGAGGGAGAGCGCGTGCTTCTGGTGGATATGGACCCCCAGGCGAATGCCACCACGGGCTGCGGGCTGGACCGCAAGCAGGTCCAGACGACGATCTACGATGCTCTGATCGGTGGTGCACCGATGGAAGAGGCGGTGACGCCGTCTCCGTTCTCCAATCTGGATGTGGTGCCATCCACGCTGGACCTTGCAGGCGCCGACATCGAGCTTATCTCGATGATCTCCCGGGAATCCCGCCTGAAAAACGCTCTGGCGGGAGTGGAAGAGCGCTACCGGTGGGTGTTCATAGATTGCCCTCCCGCCCTGGGGCTGTTGACCATCAACGTTCTGACCGCTGCTGATTTTGCTTTGATTCCCATCCAGTGCGAGTATTACGCGCTGGAAGGGATCAGCCAGCTGCTCCGGACGATCGAACTGGTGCGCAGGGAGTTGAACCCGAGGCTAGAGATCGCCAGAGTGATCCTGACGATGTTCGATTACCGGACCAAACTGAGTCAGGATGTTGTGCGGGAGGTGCGCGAGTTCTTCGGGGAGCTTGTGTCTCCAACGGTGGTGCCGCGCAATGTGCGCTTGTCCGAAGCGCCGAGCCATGGACTTCCAGTGATCGAGTATGACCCCCGCTCCAAAGGGGCAGAGAGTTACCGGCGGCTGGCGCTGGAGGTGATGAGGTTTGGACAGGAAAGGTTTGGGTAAAGGTCTCTCCGCGCTGATACCCGGAGCGGAGCCGGGCGGCGTGATGGAGCTGGAGGTGGACTGCATCGCGCTGAATCCGCGTCAGCCCCGCAAGACGCTGGACGAGTCCGCGATCCGGGAACTGGCAGCGTCTATCCGGGAGCACGGAATCATTCAGCCGGTGGTTGTGCGCCCGGCGGGCGAAGGGCGTTACGAGCTGGTGGCGGGGGAGCGGCGTTTGAGGGCGGCGCGCGTGGCAGGCTTGCGGAAGATCCCCGCTCTGGTGCGGGAGATGGAGGATCAGCAGTCACTGGAGGTGGCACTGATCGAGAACATCCAGCGGGAGGACATCAGCCCGATGGACGCCGCCCGGGCTTACCGGCGGCTGATGGACGAGTTCGATCTTTCGCAGGAGGAGCTTGCCGCACGGGTCGGAAAGTCCCGCCCTGCGATCGCCAACACCCTGCGGCTCCTGCAGCTTCCTGAGGCCATCCAGCAGAGGGTGGAGAAGGGGGATCTCTCAGAGGGTCACGCACGCGCGTTGCTGTCCATCCCGAATCCGAATGGACAACTTCTGGTTGCGGACGAGATCATCCGCAAAGGGGCTTCCGTGCGGGAGGCGGAGCGGATGGCGCGCTCGTGGAACTTCGCGGCGAAAGGCCGGTCTGTTTCACGTGAAACATCACCCCATCCCGCCCGCGCCGAGCTGGCTGCAGTGGAAGAACAGTTGCGTGATCTTTTCAAGACGCGCGTTCGTGTGCTCTATGCGGAGGATCGCGGGAAGATCGAGATCGAGTTCTACGGGCAGGACGACCTGAACCGGATTCTGGAGCTCATCCGAGGGATCTGGAACCGGCGGCCCGTCTAGGGGAGGCGAGCGCCTCTCTAGAAGAGAGTCTTCTTCGCTTCCCTGCGCACCTCGATGACCTTGAGCCGGGCGGCGTCGATGTCCTGAACAAGCGTCTTGCGGGCCTCAAGGAAGGCCTGCCCCCCTTGACGCAATATGTAGGCCGGATGCAGGGCGGCAATGGCGTAGCGCGCGTAGGGAACCTCGAAGAACTTTCCTCGCTCTTGAGTCATCCGGAAGTTCTTGTGGATCAGGAGACTGGCCGATGGGGCTCCCAGACACAGGACCACCAAGGGCTTCACGATCTCCAGCTGTTGCTGCAACCAGGGGTTACAGGCGGCGATCTCCTGGGGGGTGGGTGCGCGGTTCCTCTTGCGCCCGTTCTCCACGATGCAGGCCCGGCACTTGACGACGTTTGCTATGTATACGTGCCTGCGGGTGATCCCGTTCTCCGCCAGGCACTCATCCAGAAGGGCGCCGGCCCTGCCCACAAAAGGCCGCCCCGTCAGATCTTCCCGCTCTCCTGGTCCTTCTCCCACGATCATCAGAGGCGCCTGCGGGTTACCTTCCCCGAAAACCACGGTCGTCCGGGTCTGGGAGAGTCCGCACGCCGTGCACGTAGCGGCCCGGGCGGCGATTTCGGCCAGCTGCGCGGCCGCGTCCTGCACCTCGATCACTCGGAACCCTCCGCCAGGGCGTGTAGCTTGCCCCACACCTCTTCCAGCGCCTCAGGGAGAACCTTGGTATCGGCCAGAACGGGCATGAAGTTCGTGTCGCCGTTCCACCGGGGAACGATGTGCAAATGGATGTGGTCCACGATCCCTGCGCCGGCCACTCTTCCCAAATTGATCCCGACATTGAACCCGTCCGGGTTTCCCATCTTCCGCAGCAGCGAGATCGCTTCATCCACCAGGTCCATGAGTTGCAGGCGAGCTTCGGAGGGCAGCTCGGAGATCTCTGCCGTATGCTGATACGGGGCGGCGAGCAGGTGACCGTTGTTGTAGGGGAATGCGTTCAACATCAGGAACCCGTGTTCCCGCCGGCGCACGATCATCGCATCCCGGTCATCCCGTCTGGGTTTGTCGCAGAAGATGCACCCCGGTGTCTCAGGCGTATTGATGTACTGCATCCTCCAGGGTGCCCATAACCGTTCCACGCGTGCTCCTCCTGGGTTCCTCCGTCAGCTCTGCCCGCCGCTTTTTGAACGCTCCAGGAAGTTGACCCGGAGGTCCGTCAGCGACTGGCGGATCTGGCGGTTCGTTTCCTCGTCCAGATAAGGATACAGGCGCCGGGCGATGTCTTCGAACGTGTCAATCGCCAGCCGTGCCTGGTTCAGGTCCACCTCGGCCTTCCGGGTCACGGGATTTGCAATGAGTCCCATCCACTGCCAGGCAGCAGCGCCGAGGAGACTGAGCATATAAGCCAGTAGATCGGGCACCTCGGCGCTCATCTGATCGCCGCTCTCCCGGACTGTCTGATCCTGCGCTGTCTGCGCTCCCGCTCCGCTAACGCTCGCAGCCTCCGCTTGTCCGGTCTCAGAGTCTTTCTCTCCGGGAGCTTCGCTGGAAGACTCCTCGCCTGTTATCAGCCGCCGCTTGTCAACCACCTGGAAGCCTTCTGTCTCCTGATCCGGCATCGTACGAACTCCTTCCGTTCGAGCAAACCTGTGCTGCAAAAGACTCGGCCTGCCTCTTCACGCCGCTCCTTGCACCTCCGTGGACCGGCCTACCGGCAAGGCAGGGCCGGGTGTGAATCAGATTATCTCATTACCCGGCCGCCAGGCAACGACGGCGCGTCTGAGATGCTGCCAGACGGGGTCTCATTCGGCTTCGGCTCCTTTGACCATCTCAAGGAACTCTTTCTCGGAGACCACCCGCACTCCCAACTCGGCCGCCCTGGCCAGCTTGCTGCCAGCCTTTTCTCCTGCCACCACGAGATCCGTCGAACGGCTCACGCTGGACTTCACCTCTGCTCCCAGCCGGCGGGCCAGAGCCTCCGCCTCTTCCCTTGTCATGCTTTCCAGAGTCCCGGTGAACACCACACTCTTGCCCGTCAGCGGAGTCTGTTTCACCCCTCCCGTTTCCGGCGGACCCACCGGTGCCACGCCCGCTGCCAGGAGGCGTTCCACCGCCGCTCTGTTCCGGGGATCCCTGAAGAAAGTGGCCACCTCCCGTGCGATCACCGGCCCTATCTGGTCAATGCCGCCCAGGTCCTTTTCGGATGCTTCCATCAAAGTGTGGATGTCGCGGTATCGCGAAGCCAGAATGCGCGCAACGTGCTCACCCACATGCCGGATGCCAAGGGCGAAGATGAAGCGGTCCAGAGGAGGCCTTTTTGAGCCAGAGATCGCTTGCAGGATGTTTTCCGCCAGTTTTTCCTTCACCCCGTCAAGCTGCAGCAGATCCGCCGCTGTGAGGCGGTACAGGTCCGCCGGTTCACTGACAAGGCCCTTTTCCAGCATCTGAGCCAGTGTCGCCGGCCCGACGCCGTCCATATCCATCGCTCCCTTGGAGCAGAAATGGACCAACCGTTCCAGCCGCTGAGCCGGGCAGGAGTAATTCGTGCACCGCGCGACTGCCTCCCCCTCCTCCCGTGTGACAGGCGCTCCGCAGGCCGGACAGCGATCCGGCATCCGGAACGGTTTCGCATCCGGGGGACGCTCGTCCAGAACCACCGAGACAACCTCAGGGATCACGTCGCCCGCCCGCTGTATCACCACCCGGTCCCCCACGCGGACATCCTTTCGGCGGATCTCGTCCTCGTTGTGCAGGGTGGCCCGCGACACGGTCACTCCGCCGATCTTCACCGGCTCCAGCTCCGCCACCGGTGTGAGCGCCCCGGTGCGACCCACCTGCACCACGATGTCCCGGACCGTGGTGACCGCCTGTTCCGCCGGAAACTTGTAGGCCACCGCCCAGCGCGGGCTTCGCGAGACCGCGCCCAGCCGCTCCTGCAGGGCGAAGTCGTTTACCTTGATCACCACTCCGTCAATCTGGTAATCCAGCTCCCTTCGCCGCTCCGCCCATTCCCGGCAGAACTCACGGGCTCCGGCGATCCCCTGGCTCACCCGCGTGTGTGGGTTGACAGGGAAGCGCCATTTTTTCAGCATCTGCAGCGCGTCCAGATGGGTTCTCGCGATGGGCTGAGACACCACTCCCAGTCCGTAGGCGAAGAACCTTAGCCGTCTGCTTGCGGTGACGGAAGGGTCCAGCTGACGCAGAGAACCGGCCGCTGCATTTCGTGGATTGGCGAAGAGAGGCTGACCCTCCTGGCTTCTCTCCTCATTGATCCGCCGGAATTCCGCAACGCTGAGATAGGCCTCTCCGCGGACCTCCATTAGCTCGGGAGGGCCGGCGGAGCCGGCGGGGAGCGAAAGGGGTATGGATTTCACGGTCCTGAGGTTCGCGGTGATGTCCTCCCCTCGTGTGCCGTCGCCGCGCGTGGCTCCCTGCACCAGAACGCCACGCTCGTAGGTGAGCGAAACGGCCAGTCCGTCTATTTTCAGTTCGCAGACGTATTCGATGCTTCCCGGGGCATCTGCGCCGAGGAAGCGTTTTATGCGCGCATCGAACTCCTCCAGCTCTTCTTCCCCGAAGGCGTTGGCAAGGCTGAGCATGGGAGCCCGGTGGACAACGGTCCGGAATTCCTCTGCCGGAGGCGCTCCGACGCGCTGAGTCGGGGAATCGGGAGTGCGCAGTTCCGGATATTGCTCCTCCAGTCGCTCCAGTTCGCTGAATAGCCGGTCGTACTCCGCATCGTCCACCAGAGGCGAGTCCAGCACGAAATAATGGTAGTTCAGCTCCTCGATGCGCTCGCGCAGGCGAGCCGCCTGCTGTGCGACATCCTGTGGCACTCCGTTTCCCATGGTCTGCCCTTCCTCGAAGCTTCTTCTGCCGGTGCGGCTCTTCAGCGGGTTTATTCTAGCAGTCCGGCAGTCACTGTGACGAGCCCGGCGCTTAGACAATCTCTGCGCCCGCGGTTATAGTATCTCCGGCTCAGGAAGCGGCGCGCCGGGCGGCGCGCGGAGAGGAGGTTCGACAAAAGTGGCGGTCATCTACGGGCGGCAGTACACGAGGAAGGAGCTTCTCAAGCACGTCGGCGACATCTCCCAGATCGCGGGCATCCGCAGCGTCCGGCTGCAGGACGGTCCCGAAGACGCGGTGCGCGCACTGGAGTTCAAGACGGGTTCCGGCTTCCAGTTCGACGTGCTTGCGGATCGCGGGTTCGACATCTCCAACGCGTCGCACAACGGGCGCGCTCTCAACTGGAGGTCGGCCACATCCGACCAGCACCCGGCCCATTTCGAGCCGGAGGGGTTGGGCTGGTTGCGCACGTTTTACGGTGGCCTGGTGCTCACCTGCGGACTTTCGCAGGCGGGGGCGCCCTGTGAGGACCAGGGGCAACAACTGGGGCTTCACGGCCGGATCTCTCACACGCCTGCGCGGGAGGTCTCCGTGCGCCAGTACTGGGACGGAGATGAATTCATTCTGGAAGCGCGGGGCAGGATGCGCGAGAGCGTTGTCTTTGGCGAGAACCTCTGCCTGGAGCGCACCATCTCCTCCGCGCTGGGCTCCAACCGCCTGCGCATCCGGGACACTGTCACCAACGAGGGCTATGAGACCCGGCCGCACATGATGCTGTATCACATCAACATCGGATTCCCGGTTGTGGACGCCGGATCTCGCATCCTGGCTCCCTCTATCTCCTCGGTGCCGAGGGACGAACGCGCCCAGGTGGAGCCGGAAAAGTGGATGGAGATGCTGCCTCCTACCCCGGCTTTCGAGGAGCGGGTCTACTTCCACACTATGAATGCAGATTCCGAGGGCTATGTGACGGTGGCGCTGGTCAATGAAAACCTGCCCGGCGGCCCGTTCGGCGTCTGGGTGCGATACCGTCAGGACACGCTGCCCCGCTTCGCGGAGTGGAAGATGAACGGAGCCGGAGTCTACACCTGCGGCTTGGAACCGGCGAACTGCAGCGTTCTGGGACGCGCAAAGGAGCGCGAAGCGGGCACGCTGGTGCACCTGGAGCCCTGGGAGTCCCGCGAATACGACGTCGAGATTGGGGTCATCGAGTCCGAGGCGGAGTTGGCGCGCGTCCGGGCTGCCATCGAGGCCTGCCTGTGATGGACTGCTCCGATCTGAAGATCTTCTCCGGTAGCGCCAACCCCGAGCTTGCGAAGGGCATCGCCGCCTATCTGGGCTGCGAACCCGGCAAGCTGCTCTCGCAGCGATTCTCGGACGGCGAGCTTTACGTCAAGTTCGAGGAGAGCGTGCGGGGAAAGGATGTCTACGTGGTGCAGCCCACCTGCCCGCCGGTGGATCAGCACCTGGTGGAGCTTCTGGTGCTGCTGGATGCCCTGAAACGGGCCTCCGCGGAGCGCATCACCGCCGTGATTCCGTATTATGGCTATGCGCGTCAGGAGAAGAAGGACCGGCCCCGCGAGCCCATCACCGCCAAGCTGATCGCGGACCTGCTGCGCACGGCCGGCGCCGGGCGGGTCATCACCATGGACCTCCACGCGGAGGCGATCCAGGGGTTTTTCGATGTGCCGGTGGACCATCTGACCGCCCTTCCCCTCCTGACCCGGCACATCCGGGAACGGGGGCTTCAGGATGTGGTTGTGGTATCTCCGGACGAGGGCCGAGTCAAGAAGGCCCGGCAGGTGACCAACCGGCTGGGAGCGCCGCTGGCGGTGGGTTACAAATACCACCCGGCCCCGAATGTTGCCGAAGTGACGCACATTGCGGGAAATGTCGAAGGACGCGTGCCCGTCATTATCGAGGACATGATAGCGACGGGGGGGAGCGTGACGGAGTGTGTGGACATGCTGCTGCAGCACGGAGCGCGCCCCGAGGTCTATGTGGCCTGCACACACGGGTTGTTCACGGGCAACGCGAAGGCGAACCTTGAGCGCCCCGAGATCTGGGAGATCGTGTGCACCAACACCGTGCCAGTGCCGCCTGAGCGATGTCCCGCCAACGTCACGCGCTTGGATGTCGCTCCGCTGTTTGGGGAAGCGATCAGGCGGCTGCGGGAGCACGAGTCTATTTCGTCGCTTTTTGACTGACCACTGCCCTGGAGCGGCCTTTCCTATGACCGCCCCCTAGTGGCGGCAGGGAGAGGCGCGAGGAGAGATACGATATATGGCGGTCTATGACACGCTGCTGAACCTGAGAACGGCGAAGAAGTTCGAAGCTCTGGATGTGACAGACCTGGTGGCCAGGGCTGTTGCGGAATCCGGCATCAAAAAGGGCATCTGCAGCCTCTTTGTGCCGCATACCACTGCCGGGGTCTCGGCCAACGAGCATTTCGATCCCAACGTCCCGCACGACATCCTTGCCACCCTGGCGGGGCTCGTGCCTGAGGATGCCTCATATGGTCATCCCGAGGGCAACGCTCCGGCTCACATCAAGGCATCCATTGTCGGCTCTTCCCTCTGCGTTCCCGTGCGGGACGGGCAGCTTGCGATGGGGCGCTGGCAGGGGATTTATCTGATGGAGTTCGACGGCCCCCGCTCCCGCCAGATGCACGTCACGGTCATTGGATGAGCCGGGTACGGTCCACCTGAGCTTACTCTTCGTCGCCTGCAAAAAAGGAACGCCTGCCGGGAGCCTGTTCGTCTTCGGGGAGCGTGGCGGTGGCGCCGTCCTCGTCCCACTCCTCCGGCGGCACCCCCAGGAAGAGCGCCCGGTCCAGCCACTTCACGTGAGCCGTCCAGCGGCCTGCCTCGCCGCGGGCGGCGGAAATGGCCATCTCGCGGCGCATGAGGTGCATCTTGGAGTCCAGGTCCTCAATGTAGTGGATGGCGACCGCCTCGGGGAACATCGGCACGCGCGGGGAGCCATACTCCAGGCTCCCGTGGTGACTGACGATGATGTGCGTCAGCAACATCCGCCAGTCCTCCTCGAAGCCGGGGATGGCGTCCATCAGCTCGTTTGCGATCAGCACTCCCTGCGGAATGTGGCCCATCAGCAGGCCGGCGTCGCTGTGCGCGATGCGTCTGGACCAGACATATTCCCGGGTCTTCCCGATGTCGTGCAGGACAGCGCCCGCGATTAGCAGGTCGCGATTCAGGTCTCCATAGTGGGACGCCACCGCCTCCGCCATCTTCACCACGGAGAGGGTGTGTTCCAGCAGGCCTCCCAGATATGCGTGGTGCACACGGACCGCCGCCGGAGCTTCACGGAACATACGGCCCACATCAGTGTCTCCGGTGGCCGTCTCCAGCAGCTGCCGGACTCTGGCGTTGCGCACCCGCCGGATATGACTTCCCAGCTCCCTCCCCATATCCTCCACAGGCCGGGGAGCCACAGGCAGGAAATCGCGGGGGTCCACCCCTTCCGTCACCGGCGCAAGGTGATCCAGCGTCACCTGCAGGCGGCCCTGGTAGGTGTCCACCCTTCCTGTGACCCGCAGGTAGTCGCTTGTACGGGCCGCCTGCTGCTCTGAATCCGATGCCCGCCAGCGGATGGCTTCCACGGAGCCGGTGCGGTCCTGCAGCTTCATCCGCACATATGCGCTGCCGTCGCGCGCCGTCTTCACCTCCACATCGCTCACCAGAAAGACACCCTCCACGTGAGCATTCTCTCTCAGTTCACCGACCCAGATGGACCTCAAGCTGGCTCTGTCTCCTTTCCAGGCCACGTCCCCACTTCCCGGTATCCGCGCTGCAGCACGCCTCTTTGCCTTCCCAAGTTTGAACCGGACCCTGGGACGGGATAACTCTTTTCATGGTATAGCTAGTGAACCCCGCCGGAAAGCGGCAGATCCTGCTGGCTCCGGCGGAGCATCTCCAAACGACAGGCAGGCAAGTATGGCCGTTTCCGCAAAAGAGTTCAATGAGGCGGATTTCCGCGCCGCCATCAAGGAAGACCATCGCCCGTGGGGCAAGTTCCGCGAGTATCCCATAGAGGGCGTCGGGGCAGTCAAGATCATCACGGTGAATCCCGGAGCGGTGCTTTCGCTGCAGTACCACAACCGGCGGGCGGAGTACTGGATCGCGCTCGATGAAGGGCTGCAGATTGAGGTGGATGACCGCGTCATCACACCCGAGCCCGGGGACGAGGTGTTCATTCCGCGGGGCGCGAAGCACCGGCTGCGGGGCGTGGGTGACAGGCCGGCCCGGATCATGGAGCTGTGGCTCGGTGATTCCTCGGAGGACGACATCGTCCGGCTGGAGGACGCATACGGCCGCACCTGACGCCGAGAAAAACATAGAGATAAGAATGATTACTATTGCCATACCTGCCCGATTGCGGGTATAACACTTTGGCGGCTGCACGCGCAGTCGGTCTCCTGCCGGGGCTTCCGGCAAGCAAGTGGATGGAGGATAGCAGACGATGACGCATTGTTGTGAGGAAGTCGCGATGGTCGGCAAGCCGGCCCCCGACTTCACGATGAAGAGCACGAAGAACATCGAGAAACTGGACGAGCCCGTGTCGCTCAGCGACTACAGGGGCAAATGGCTGATCTTCTTCTTCTACCCGCTGGACTTCACGTTCGTGTGCCCGACCGAGATCACCGCTCTGTCGGACCGCTATGAGGAGTTCGTCGAGCTGGGCGCTGAGATCCTGGGTTGCTCCACGGATTCCGTGTTCAGCCACCGCGCCTGGCTCAACACGCCTCGCTCCCAGAACGGCATTCAGGGCTGCAAGTATGTGCTGGCCTCCGACATCACCAAGGAGGTCTCCCGCAAGTACGGCGTTCTGGTGGAGGAAGAGGGGATCGCCCTGCGCGGTCTGTTCATCATTGACCCGGAGGGCATTCTGCGCTACTCCGTGATCACGGACCTCAATGTGGGCCGCAGCGTGGATGAGACCCTGCGCGTGCTGCAGGCGCTGCAGACCGGCGGACTCTGCCCGTCCGACTGGAAGCCCGGCAAGCCGACCCTGGGCTGAGCGCGTCACGGTGAACGGACTGGAAAGGAAGACGAATCCATGCCGCTGAAGAACGGAGCACCCATTCCCTCTTTTGACGCCGCCACGGAGTGGATCAACGGCGAAGTGGGGGCCGCGGATCTGGAAGGTTCTCCTTCGCTCATCTACTTCTGGGCCATCTCTTGCTACATCTGCAAGAACAATCTGCCCAAGCTCCAGGAGTGGAGAGAGCGCTACGGCGATGCGCTTCAGATGGTGGGCTTCCACACGCCGCGTCAGGAGAGTGACATGGACGTCGAGGCGGTGAAGAAGGCCGTCGAGGAGCTTGGCATTCCGGACCCCATCGGCATTGACAACACGCACGGGGTGACGGAAGCTTTCGAGAATGCGTTCTGGCCGGCCTACTTCCTTTTCGACGCCGAGGGCAAGCTTCGGGCTCGCAGCGCGGGAGACGTCGGCCTTTCCGTCATTGAGAAGACCCTGGAAAAGGTGATGGAGGAGGCGGCGTCCCCGGCCGGTGCCTGAGGAGTAGCCGTCATCCATCGGGGGATGCAGACCCTTTCACGGGGCGGCCGGACGGCCGCCCCGGTCTTATTTTCCGGCTAACCTGGACAGAAATCTTCCGGGCGGACCTCCACCCGCTGGCCGCCGGATTGCTCGGACTGCACGCAGTGCAGCATCAGGGCGGTGGCCACCGCCGCGACCTCTGCCCCGCACAGAGGCTCCTCGCCGGTCCGGATGCAACGGGCGAAATCCGTCAGCAGGGCATAATGCCCTTTGTCCGGTTGCACGGGAAGGATGGAGTTGTCCCCTTTCTCCAGCGCTTCACGCTGAGCGGCCAGCGTCCGCCGGTAGTACCCCTCGATTCCCTGCTCCGCGATTTCCGGGTAGCGGTCGTTCCAGAAGGGGAAGGTCGTGCGGAACGGCTCGTCAACAACACCGGCTACCCGCATCTCGCACAGATGGTCCAGCACGATGACCGCGCCGTTGTGGTAGATCTCCACCAGCTCTTTCGGGTAGCCGAAGCTGCCGAAGATGCTCTCGAAGATCACGGCAAGCGATCCGTCCTCGTATCCCACCGTGATGACGTGGTTGCCGATCCGTTCCCCGGCCACCTGCACCCAGCACGGCTGCGACGGGATGAAGCAGCCCGCCAGATCCAGGAAATGCGTCATCTCGTTGACCAGCGCTCCCGCCTGGAATGCCCATTTTTTCCACGACCAGTAGTCGTCGTTGACCCGGATCAGCGCCATCGTGCGGCCCTCTCCCTCCAGGGTGGGGCGTTCGCGGCCTTCCCGGTCCCACCGCCAGGGGGGAGATACGGGTCTGTCCCGGTGCTTCTGCAGCACGCGGACTGCTTCCCGCACGGCCGGAGCGGCTCGGCGGTTGTGTCCCACCGTGAAGCGGATGCCCGTTTCTCTTACTACCTGCAGCACGCGCCGGAGCTCCGGGAAGCTCTCGGCCATCGGTTTTTCCACATAGATGTGCTTTCCCGCCCTGGCGAACAGCTCGATGAGCGGGAGGCGCGCGTTGTGGCTGGCCGCGATCAGCACAGCCTCACATTCCCGGTCCGCGGCCACCTCGGCCGCGTCGGATGTCTGGCGCTCCGGTCCAAAGCGCTCCACCGCTGTCTGCAGGGCGTGCGGGTCCGGGTCGCAGCACCACAGAAGCCGGAAATCCGGATGCCGCGAAAGGTTCGGCAGGTGCATCCCCTGCGCCATCATCCCGCAGCCGACCACAGCGATCCCGATCCTGTCCAAGGCCTGTTTCTCCTCACGGACGCTTTAGAGAGGGGCGGGCGTCCCTCCTGCGCAGGAGCCGGGCTCCAGTCAAGGTGAAGATGTTCCCGTGAACCGGAGAAAGGCGAGGGGAAGGTCTGTATGAGCTACTCCATCGGCTGGCAGGCCATCAATCTCGAAATGCCGGAGCGCGTGGCGCACACAGAATATTGCTCTCATCCACTGCTTGTGAAGGAG
>JBBFLP010000030.1:1749-4062 GCA_037478975.1 Armatimonadota bacterium | reverse complement strand
TGTATGAGCAGGGGCAGAGCAGATACCCCGGTCAGGTGCATCCGGGAGGGTATTACAAGACCCTTTTCTCCGCCTGCATAGACACCTTCGGGTGGGATATGTTCCTCTCCGCCGCCCCGCTGGACTACGAACGGTTCGACCGGGTCCTGGAGGGGTTCTTCCGCATAACTCTCGCCAACTGCCGGGCGTGGGCGCGCACCTCCATCCCATTTTTCATCTGCCACGACGACATCGTGTGGACCTCCGGGCCTGTATTCCATCCGGAGTGGTATCGCCGTTACGTCTTCCCTCGCTACGCGCGGTTGTGGGAACCCCTGAAGGAGGCGGGCAAGAAAGTGCTGTTCTGCTCTGACGGTGACTTCACGATGTTCGTGGACGATCTCGCCCGCGCCGGGGCGGACGGATTCATCTTCGAGCCCCTCACCAGTCTGGAACAGATCGCCGGGCGCTACGGGTCCACAAAAGTCATCATCGGCAACGCGGACACGCGCATTCTGACATTCGGATCACGGGAGGAGATACGGCGGGAGGTGGAGCGGTGCATGGCGGCGGGGAAGCCCTGCCCCGGGTTCGTGATGGCGGTGGGAAACCATATTCCGCACAACGTGCCCATCGGGAATGCGCTCTACTACTTCGAGCTTGTCCGGCAGCTTGGACGGCGCTAGGCGCCCGTCCGCTCCACCTTCCAGATGACGTTCCACGAGAGGGTCTCTCCGGGCCCCGCCACCTGACAGGTTTCCTCTTGGAAGGCCGTGTCCAGCCGGCTGATGCTGCCCGCCACCGGTTCCAGCGCACACTCGAACCGCCTGATCCCGTCCTCGTCCGGGTAGCCGCCGTAGTTCCACCAGATGGCCAGTGTGGGGAATATCCCGGCCGGATACCGGGCCGACAGCCGGATGCCCTCCACGAACTCGGCAGCGAATTCCCCGGGAGCCGCGTTCTGAAGGTAAAGCATGACCGCGGTTCTCTCCGGCCTCTCCAGAAGCCACCCGGCCAGCGCTTCGGCCGTCATCCCCTCTGGAGTCTCTCCCATCTCCGCGATCAATCCCCTGAAAGACGGCAGGGTCAGCGACCGGATGCTGCGGACCGGCATCAGGGGATGCATAACGTGCTGGAATGGGACGGCCTTACCCCTTTCGTTGCGAACCTGGAAGCGCCATTCCAGCGCAGACTCCGTAAAGACCATCTGTCTCTCGAACAAGAGTGGCAGGGCACGGCTGCGGACCCGGCAGGAGAGGGTGTCGCCTGCCGTTTCGCATTCCCAGGGCAGCCAGCACAGCTCTCCGTGATCCGGCACTTCCCATTCCGATCCCGGATAGGGGCAGGCGTCCACCGAAGGCAGACAGTCGTCGTAGCCGTACACCGGCCTCGTCTCGTAGCGGCCATAATCCGCACCCGGCGGCCTGAATGAGGAAGGAGCCTCCGTCAGGAGGCTCACTCCCTCGAAACGCAGCAACGAGATCCGGCCCCCATCCACAGGCAGGACTTCCACCTCCCACGGACCGGCAGCGAAACGGATGCTTCTCACAGCGCGATAGCCCGGACTCCCGTCAGTTCGCAGAATGCCACCAGATCATCATAGAGGTGCGCTCCGTAGCCCAGACAGGCGTACTCGTTGTTCCAGGCCTCCACCAGAGGATCCATGTCGCAGTGAGCGGTCACGAACCCGTGGGGCCAGAAGGGAATGCCGCATTCGTTGCGCCGGTCCTGGATGGTTTCCGCCGGAGGTTCGAAGATGGTGCAGCGCGTGATGACCATCTCGAACTCCCCGTTGTCCCGTCCCAGACGGGCGAGGACACCTTCTCCTACCTTGCACACCAGCTCCACGGAGAGCCCGCCTGCCTCGCCTTCCGTGGGGATCCCGTGCTCTGCGAAACCGGCCGGGCCCAGCTTTCCGGCCAGAGACGGCGGGCACGCTCCGTCGCCGATGATCTTGATCTCTCCGGTCTTCTTGTCAATGTGCTGCAGATCCCCGTAGTATACGCGTTCGCGGCTGAGGTCGGTCAACAGCTTCACGGTCAGAGCGGTGTTGAAGTCTCCCAGCGTAGAGGTTCCCACGCCGTCTTCCAGCATCATGCTCTGCGCGAAGCAGGTGGCGCTGTAGTCGTCGCCCAGTCCGGGGAAGCTCTGGATGGTGTAGAAATCCCAGCCGTTTTTCTCCACCAGCTTCTTGATGGCCAGGTAAAGCCGGATGCTGCGATCCGCCACGTCGCCTTCCGGGATGGGCTGACTGAACAGAGGCTGGATGCGGGCTCTGGCCGCGGCCAGCTCCTCCGCCGTGACGGCCCTGGCGGTCTCGATGAGCTCCGTGGT
>JBBFLP010000030.1:0-1649 GCA_037478975.1 Armatimonadota bacterium | reverse complement strand
GATCGTGCTCCACCAGCTCCAGCCCCGCGCTTCTCAGCGCCTCTTTAGCCCTGGCAACCAGCGCATCATCAATAAACGGCGTCCCCATCGGGTCCTGCAGGCCGTCCTTGTGGACTCCGTAGACGATGAATCCGACGCGCGGCGTGATCATACTGCTGTCCTCCTTCGTGACTGTGAAAAGCTCCGGCTGGAAAGCTCCAGCCGGAGCGGACGTTTCAACTCACCTTCCCGGCGAGCTGCTCCCGCAGCCCTGGGATTATCTTCAGCGCATTGCCGTAATACAGCTTCCTCAGCACATCATCCGGCAGGCCAATGCCACAGACCTTCCAGCGGTGGCGGCCGAAGGTCCCATCGTAGTCTGGCGGTATGAAGTGCTCGTCATACGTCTCGTAGAAGCGCCAGTGGAAGCGGTACATCTCCGGAGACGCGGGCATATCCGTTCCGAAATAGATGCGGTCCTGGTGACGGATATGGAACTCCCGGGCGCTGTAGGGCTGGCGGCCCAGCTCGTCCAGCCGGGCGGAGAAGTCCAGATAGACGTTGGGATGTCTCTCAAGCAGTCCGTCCAGCCACTCCAGATTTTCCGGCCAGTTCGCCCCGTGGGGGAGAAGGAACGTGGTGGTGCGATGGCTTGCGATCAGGTTCTCCAGGCGCTCCAAGAGCTCGGAGTGCGACGGGAAGCGCTGACGGTCGCAGAAGCTCCAGTCCGGATACTTCTGCAGGGAGTCATAGTGCTCGTTCTCCGGTGTGACAGGATCGAAAAAGCCGATCGGGTCCGCCTGATGGATCAGCACCGGTATGCCCAGGCGTCCCGCTTCTTCCCAGATTTCGAACAGGCGCGGGTCGTCCGGACTGACCAGCCGCCCGGATGCGTCCCGCCAGATGAGCCCGAGCTCCTTCAGGATCTTCAGTCCCCTCGCCCCCCGCGACACGTGGTCCCGCAGAACCCGGATGGTCTGGTCCACGAACTCAGAAGCGTCCTGGAAAAGCGGCTCGTCGCGTGCCTGCCCGAATGTGGCGGCCGTGAAACCCAGGAAGCGTCCCGGAAAGCGCGACGTGCTGCGGAAGAATTCCCCGATGTCGCCCTGACGCAGGATGTAGCCTCCGCCTCCCCACTCGACCGTCAGGTTGGCGGTCAGGTCGCAGTAGGCCGCAACCCCCGTCTGGTCCATGATCTGCACCACGCCGTCCAGTGATTCCCAGCGGGCCCACAGATGATTGTGCAGGTCCACCACGGGAAACCGGGCGCGCGCAGGCGTGTTGTCCGGTCTGATAAGATAGCCGCCCACGGGCTCAGGCCTCCTTTCTCGGGCCTTCGCCGCCGGGCGGCCTGCTTCCTGCCGTGTGGAAACTCTAGGAGGAGTAGCTCAGCAGCCTCCGCTCCCCCTCCAGAGCGCGCAGTGGTGTCAGATCCTGCGTCACCTCCAGCGTTCCCAGATACGCTCCCTGCGGATCCCGCACCGCGAAGTAGCGGATGTGTACGAACCGGCCGTGGAAGTTGATCCAGAACTCCGCGACATTCTGCCGGCCTGCCTTGAATTCACTCAGGATCTGATCCACCACGTTTACGCTCTTCGGAGGATGGCAGTGTTGCACCTTGCGCCCGATGACCGCCCGGCTGCGGGAGAAGATCCGCTCCGGCCCCTCGC
>JBBFLP010000029.1:0-18028 GCA_037478975.1 Armatimonadota bacterium | reverse complement strand
AAAGAATCATCAGTGGCTCACTCAGCTGGGAATGGCCAGCACGGTGGGCATCACGCTCGTCGTAGCGACAGGGATCGGATACTTCTTCGGGTCCTGGCTGGACGCGAAGCTGGGGACGGATCCCTACCTGATGCTTCTGTTCACCCTGCTGGGGGTGGCCGCCGGCTTCTATGAGATGCTTAAGCTGGTCATTCGTCTGTCCCGATGAACGCGACTGGCGGTGTGCAGGGGGACCTGTGGCGCAGGTTCTGGCGTATCTGGGCAGTGGCGACCGCGACCGCCGGTGTCCTGGCATTCGCGCTTGCAGGAGTTGCTGCCGCAGTCAGCCTGTGGATGGGAGCAGGCATCAGTGCTGTAAGCCTGCTTCTCATCCGGAAGTCCGTCAGGATCTTCATTCGAAGCGCACTTGGACTCAGTGGGGGCGCCTCGAGCCGCGGAGGTCGCGTCGGTCGGGCGCTCATTCTGGGCGGCAGACTGATTCTGATCGCCCTGATGTTGAAGCTTGCTCTGATGTGGAGCGCCTTGAACGTGCCGGCTTTCGCCGTCGGCCTGGGATACACCCAGGCCGTTCTTGTGGTATATTCGCTGGCGGGCGGATTTCCTGAAAACAGCCCGGCGGAATGAGAGGAATTGAGGGAGACAGTTAGCGACAAAGGGGGACGCCTTGAGAGGCGATCTTTCAGCCGGATCGCCCCTCTTCTCTTTTGCCTGACCGCACTGGTCCTTCTGGGCACATTTGTCCATCCCGCAACGCTGCTGGCGGCGGGTCCGGGACACGGCGGGGGTCACGGTCACGACTCGCACGGTAGCGGGCTGATGCACGGCAGTCCCTGGCTGTATGTCGGGATGTCCTCCCTGGCAATGGCCTTCCTGATCATTCTGGGAGCGCTTGGCACCCGCAACCTCCAGAAGGTGCCCGGCACACTGCAAAACCTGCTGGAGATGCTGGTCGGGGGACTGGAATCGTTCTACGTCAGCATCCTGGGACCGGGAGGCGAGCGCCACGTCCCGTTCCTTGTCACCACGTTCCTGTTCATCCTGACGATGAACCTGATGGGGCTTATCCCCGGGTTCAAACCGGCCACAGCCACCCTGAACATGACGATCGCCCTGGCTCTGGTGGCCATTACTTATGTGCAGATCCAGGGAATACGCGCGCACGGCCTGTGGGGCTACATCCGGCATTTCATGGGCGAGCCGCTCTGGCTGGCGCCACTCATGCTCCCCCTTCACATCATTGGGGAGCTTGCCAAACCACTGTCGCTGTCCATCCGTCTCTTTGGGAACATCTTCGGGGAGGAGACGGTCATCCTGCAGATCACGTTGCTTGGCCCGCTGGTGCTGTTCGGTTCCAAGGTTCTTCCCCTGCAGTTCCCGATCGTGGTCTTCGGGGTCTTTACATCCATCGTACAGGCGCTGGTTTTCACGGTCCTTACGTCGTCCTATATCCTGATGATAACCAGTGGCCATGAAGAGCATGAGGAACATCACGCGGCCCGCCACCTGCCGGGGCGGGCGGAGGAGGCTGCTTCGGCGGCATAATCCCACGATTCAGTAAACGTTTCCCGGCCGACGGCCGGTGTTCAGCACGTCGAACCATCTAGAGGAGACAACATGGGTTACCTAGTAGCACTTGCACTTGCTGCCGGATTCGCGCTTCCGGTCGCCGTGCTGTCGGCGGCCATCGCGCAGGGTATGGTGGGTGGATCCGCCATGTCCGCAATAGCCCGCCAGCCCGAGGCGGCCGGCAAGATCCAGCTCGCGATGATCATCTGTCTGGCACTGATCGAGTCTCTGGCCATCTACGCGCTGCTGGTGTTCTTCCTGCTCTCCGGCAAATTGCCGGACGCCACCCAGATCATCCAGACGCTTGCCAAGTAACCTGAGAGAGACGGTACCGGCTATGGCCGGAGAGCTCCTTTTCCGGGGGCAGGGCAGATCGGGCGGTTCGTCCGCGAAGGGGTGCTGAGTGGAACAGCTGTTTCAAACACTGGGGATTGATACGCAGGTCATCCTGGCCAACATCATCTCCTTCCTCCTGCTCCTCTGGCTGCTCTCGAAGGTCCTGGTGCGGCCGATCAGCGGCATCCTCAAGGAGCGCCGTGAGGAGATAGAGACCTCCTTCCGGCGCATCGAGGAGGAGAACGCCCGCATTCAGGAGGAGCAGGCGCGGCTTCAGCAGAGGCTGGATCAGATCGAAGCTGAAGCGCGCGCCCGGATCGAGCAGGCCGGAGCGGAAGGTGCCCGTCTGAAAGATCAGATGCTGGCCGAGGCCCGCGAAGCAGTCGAACGCATGCGCGAGCGGGGGGTGCAGGAGATCGAACAGGAGCGCGACAAGGCACTGGCTCAGATCCGTGAGCACGTGGCGGATCTCGTGGCACAGGCCACTGAGCGCATCATCGGCCAGACTCTGGACGACCCCGGTCAGCGCGCGCTGATCCAGCGCACCCTGGAGCAGCTGTCGGGCGGGAGGAACTGATGACGCGTCCTGCCGGCCAGCAGATACGCCAGGGAGAAGCGCTCCGATGATACACAGCGCGGCAGTGGTTCGCCGATATGCCGCGGCCCTGTATGCGGCGGCCTCTGCGGCCGGGAACGTGGACCGGGTGGCCGATGACCTGCATCTGGTTGCAAGCGCACTCCACGAGCACCCGAAGCTGCGGGACGCCCTGATCCAGCGTGTCACACCGGACCGGGCCAAACGCGCCGTTGTGCAGAAGCTTTTCGGAGAGCGCCTGGACCCGCTCACTCTGCAGTTCCTGCTGCTGCTTATCGAGAAGCGCCGGGAGCGCATCGCCCTGAACGCGGAGGCTGCCTTCCGCAAGATCGCCGACGAGCGTCAGGGGGTCGTGCGGGCGCAGGTCATCTCCGCCGTGGAGCTCTCCGAGGCGGAACTGGAGCAACTCCGCGATCTGCTGGCACACAGAACGGGGCGGCAGGTGATCGTCGAGCCGCTGGTGGACCCTGGCATCCTTGGGGGGCTGGTGATCCGCATCGGAGACCGGCTGCTGGACGGCTCTGTAAAGGCGGAGATCCGCAGGCTGCGGCAGGCGCTTGCGGGCCGGGAAGAGTGACCGGCCGGTGAAGCAGACTTTTTGAGAGGCTGAGGACTTAGAGCATGCCATCGAGCATACGTCCGGAGGAAGTGACCTCCATTCTGGCGCAGGAGATCGCCAGCTACGAAAAGGGGCTGGAGGAGATCGGTGTCGGCACGGTTTTGCAGGTCGGCGACGGCATTGCGCGCGTCTACGGCCTGGCCGATGCGATGGCCAGCGAGCTGGTGGAGTTCCCCGGCGGGGTCATGGGAATGGTCCTGAACCTGGAGGAGGACAACGTCGGGTGCGTCATCCTCGGCCCGGACACGGAGATCAAGGAAGGCGACCAGGTCCGGCGCACGGGGCGCATCATTGACGTGCCCGTGGGTGAGGCCGTCATCGGTCGCGTGGTGAATGCGCTGGGCGATCCGCTGGACGGTAAAGGCCCCATCGTCACGGAGCACCGCCGGCCCATCGAGACGGTGGCGCCCGGCGTTGTGGACCGGCAGTCCGTCTGCGAGCCGCTGCAGACAGGGCTCAAGGCCATTGACTCGATGATCCCCATCGGCCGGGGGCAGCGCGAGCTGATCATCGGTGACCGCCAGACCGGCAAGACGGCCATCGCGGTGGACACCATCATCAACCAGAAGGGCAAGGACGTCTACTGCTTCTATGTGGCCATCGGCCAGAAGCTCTCCACGGTGGCCAAGCTGGTGAACGTGCTGGAGCAGGCGGGAGCCATGGAATACACCACGGTCATCTCCGCCGCCGCCAGCGACCCGGCTCCGCTGCAGTACATCGCCCCCTATGCCGGCTGCTCCATGGGCGAGTATTTCCGCGACAGTGGCCGCCACGCGCTGGTCATCTACGATGATCTCTCCAAGCACGCTCAGGCTTACCGGCAGGTGTCGCTGCTGCTGCGGCGTCCTCCCGGCCGCGAAGCATATCCCGGCGACGTGTTCTACCTGCACAGCCGCCTGCTGGAGCGCGCTGCCAAGCTCTCAGACGCGAAGGGGGCGGGATCGCTTACCGCCCTGCCGGTCATCGAGACCCAGGCAGGCGACGTGTCCGCCTACATCCCGACGAACGTCATCTCCATCACGGACGGACAGATCTATCTTGAGGGCGATCTGTTCTACGCAGGCGTCCGCCCGGCGGTCAACGTCGGGATCTCCGTCTCCAGGGTGGGTTCCAAGGCTCAGATCCCGGCCATGAAGAAGGTCGCCGGACGTCTCAAGCTGGACCTGGCGCGCTACTGGGAACTGCAGGCCTTCGCGCAGTTCGCAAGCGATCTGGACCGCGTCACGCAGCAACAGCTCAACCGCGGAAACCGCATCGTGGAGATCCTCAAGCAGCCTCAGTATCATCCGATGCCCGAGGCCCGGCAGGTCATCATCATTTATGCCGCCACCAGCGGCTACCTGGACGACATCCCGGTGTCCGAGTGCCAGAGGTTCGAGTCCGAGCTCTATACTTTCCTGGACGCCAAGTATCCGGACGTGGTTCAGGAGATCCAGAGCACCGGCAAGTTCACTGACGAAGCGGAGCAGAAGGTGCAGACAGCCCTGGAGGAGTTCCGCAGAAGCTTCAAGGCGGCACACGGAGGGGCATCCAGCTAAGATCCTATGGCCAGCGCCCGCGACATCCGGCGACGCATCAAGTCGGTCAAGAACATCCAGCAGATCACGCAGGCGATGAAGCTGGTGGCGTCCGCGCGACTGCAGAAGGCCCAGACGCGGGTGCAGGCGGCACGGCCGTACGCCTCCAAGATCCAGCAGATCATCTCGGATCTGGCCGCGTCTGGTACGGCGCTGGCTCATCCTTTGCTGGAAGTGCGCGAGGAAGAGAAGCTTGCGGCCATCGTCATCGGAGCGGACCGCGGTCTGGCGGGCAGTTATCACGCCAACATCGTCCGACTGACGCAGCGCTTCCTCAGCGAGCACAGCGATCAGGATGTAACGCTGCATGTGATGGGCAAGAAGGCGATCGGATCCATCCGCAAGCTGGGAGCGCCGCTGGCCGGAACCTATGAGCTTCCCGGCACGGATGTGGACTTCGCCACGGTGCGCCCCCTCTCGCGGACGGTGCAGGCCATGTTCGAGAACCGCGAGGTGGACGCGGTCTATCTCATCTTCACCGAGTTCCGCAGCGCCATGTCCCAGCGCGCGGTCGTCCAGAGGCTTCTGCCCGTGGAGCCGCCATCCGGCGAAGAGACCGGCCTGGTGGAGACGTACGCGGACTTCCTGTTCGAGCCGGCTCCAGAAGAGCTGCTGGCGCACCTGCTGTCGCGTTACGTGGATACGCTGCTGTTCCGGGCGGTGCTGGAGGCGGTGGCCAGTGAGCAGGGCGCGCGCATGACCGCCATGTCCACCGCCACCACCAACGCCGGAGAGATGATCGAGCGCCTGACGCTCTCGCTCAACCGGGCCAGGCAGGCGGCCATTACGGCGGAGATTGCGGAGATCGTCGGCGCCGCCGATGCCATAAGCTGAAGAATCTTGCGCCGCCCGCGGCGCAGAAGGGCCGCGGGCACACAGGGAAAGCATAAGAATCGCCAATGGCTGAAGGAAAAGTTGTACAGGTTATCGGTCCCGTCGTGGACGTCCAGTTTCCGGGCGACTCCCTGCCCGAACTGCTGAACGCCGTTGTCATCAAGCGGGACGACGGAAAAGACCTCACCGTCGAGGTCGCCCAGATGCTGGGTGACGACGTGGTCCGCTGCGTGGCGATGGCCAGCACGGACGGTCTGGTCCGCGGCATGCCGGCCATTGACACAGGCGGCCCCATCCGCGTGCCCGTCGGCCCCCAGACTCTGGGCCGGGTCTTCAACCTGCTGGGCGAGCCCATTGACGAGCGCGGTCCCGTGGAGGCCGAGCAAACCCTGCCCATCCACCGCAAGCCGCCGGCGTTCGAGGACCAGAGCCCGGCGGTGGAGATGTTCGAGACGGGAATCAAGGTCATTGACCTGCTCTGCCCGTATGCCAAGGGCGGAAAGGTAGGCCTGTTCGGAGGAGCCGGGCTGGGCAAGACGGTTCTGATCCAGGAGCTCATCCGCAACATCGCCACGGAGCACGGCGGCGTCTCTGTGTTCGGCGGAGTGGGCGAGCGCACCCGTGAAGGGACCGACCTCTGGCACGAGATGATCGAGAGCGGGGTCATCGAGAAGACCACTATGGTCTTCGGCCAGATGAACGAGCCGCCCGGCGCCCGCCTGCGGGTCGGACTGACGGCCCTGACTATGGCGGAGTATTTCCGGGACGTGGAGGGGCAGGACGTCCTGCTGTTCATAGACAACATCTTCCGCTTCGTGCAGGCGGGATCGGAGGTCTCCGCTCTGCTGGGACGCATGCCAAGCGCTGTGGGATACCAGCCCACCCTGGGGACCGAGATGGGTGACCTGCAGGAGCGTATCACGTCCACCAAGAAAGGCTCCGTCACCAGCATTCAGGCGGTCTACGTGCCGGCGGACGACCCCACGGATCCGGCTCCGGCGACCACGTTCTCTCACCTCGACGCCACCACCTACCTTGAGCGCGCCATCGCGGTCAAGGCTATCTACCCGGCGGTTGACCCGCTGGTGTCCACGTCCCGAATCCTGGATCCGCTGGTGGTGGGCGAGGACCACTACCAGACCGCAAGGGACGTCCAGCAGGTGCTGCAGCGCTACAAAGACCTGCAGGATATCATCGCCATCCTGGGGATTGACGAACTCTCCGACGAAGACAAACTGACCGTCGCCCGCGCCCGGCGCATCGAGATGTTCCTGAGCCAGCCGTTCTTTGTGGCTGAGACCTTCACAGGGATGAGCGGTCAGTATGTCCCGCGCGATGAGACGGTCAAGGGGTTCCGCGCCATCCTGGACGGAGAGGTGGACCATCTCCCGGAGCAGGCGTTCTACATGACGGGCAACATTGATGGCGCCATCGAGAAGGCGAAGTCGCTGGGATCGGATTAGTCCTTGGCAGGCACTGTCTTCAGCGTAGATATAGTGACCCCGGACCGGCAGCTGGCCAGCATGCCCGGGGTAGTGTCGCTGGTCGTCCCGGCCGAAGAGGGCTACCTCGGCGTGATGGCCGGTCACGCCCCTCTTCTGGCCCGGCTTGTCCCGGGGCAGGTCACGGTGAAGCTGGCCAGCGGGGCGGAGGAAGTCTTCGCGGTCTCGGGAGGCTTCGTGGAGGTGGGACCGGGGCATGTCACCATCCTCGCGGATACGGCCGAACGTCCCGAAGATATTGATGTCGCCAGGGCGGAGGCAGCCCTCCAGCGGGCCCGGCAGCGTCTGGAGCACCCGTCCGAAGGGGTGGATATAGACCGCGCCCGGCTGGCGCTTCTGCGGGCTGAGGCGCGGCTCAGGACGGCCGGACGCATTCCCGGCTGATTCCTGCGAAACGGCCTGCTCCATCACCGTCCGGCGCGCCAAGGGGTCCGCGCGCAGGTCCATCCGCAGGCGACGGAAAGAGTCACCGAAATGATGCTCCGTGCACGCCCACTGTTCTGTCTCCTGCTGACGGCGCTCCTTTTGCAGAGCCCGGGGAGAACCCTTGCCGCAGAAACGGCCCCGGCGCTGGATCTGTGGCTGGGGATGTATCTGGGAAAGCTGAAGATCGGCTACACCAACATCCGCCAGAGTAGAGAGGAGTTCCGCAGCGCTCCGGCAATCCGGACGGAAAGCAGCTCGCGCACGGAGCTGACCGTCCTCGGCCAGACGATGGTGCAGCAGATCCGCACAGTGGTCTACTCCGACCTGACGACCCGCCCGGTCTACGAGGAGTTCGAAATGTCCAGCGGCGGCAAGACCACCCGGGTCATCGCGGACATCGGGCGCGACAGCATCCAGTGCAGGCTGGTGACGGCCTCCGGTGAAAGCCGCCGCACCATACCCATCCCTCCGGGCACCGAGCTGGCGGGAGACGCCTACATGACCGCCCTGGACAGAGGGCTGAAGGTGGGCGATGTCTTCCACCGCAAATCCTTCAACCCCCTGACACTGGCGCTGGATGATATCACCGTCCGCGTAGACCGCAAAGAGACCATCGAGTTCGATGGCAAACCGGTAGAGACTCTGGTCATTCTCACGAAGACCCCCATGGCCGAGCTGACCACCTATCAGTCTCTGGAGGACGGCCAGGCGCTGCGGATTGACGCGGCGATGGGCATCACCATGCTCCGGGAGCCGCGCGACAAGGCCATGGGTATCCAGCCTGCCGAATACCGTCCCCCGCAGGACTTCGCCATCCTCACAAGCGTCCGC
This sequence comes from Armatimonadota bacterium, assembly GCA_037478975.1. Lineage (GTDB taxonomy): Bacteria > Armatimonadota > UBA5829 > DSUL01 > DSUL01 > CALCJH01. The sequence goes on along the minus strand of JBBFLP010000029.1, from coordinate 9,742 downwards.
GCCAATGTGGACCTTCCCTCGACGGGGAAGTTGCGCAGGTTGCACATCCGGCTCATTGGGCTGCCAGACGACGTGTTCGTGCTGGAAGACAGCCGCCAGCGAGTGCTGGAGCGCGGTGAGACGGACGGGACGAAGACGGCGACACTCCTCATCCGGGCAGAAGCCTTCGATGCGGCGCGGTCAGCGGAGCTGCCGGTGGAGGACGAGTCCGTGTCGCGGTGGATGAGTGCGGCCCCCTATGTGGACTCCGACGCCATCGCCATCCGTCGCAAGGCGCGAGACATCGTCCGGGACGAGAAGAACATCTTCCGGGCCGCCCTGGCCATCCGCGACTGGGTCCACCGCGCGATGGCGCCGCGGGGCGAGATGGGCATCCTGCGTCCCGCAACGGACGTTTTGAAGGATCCTGTGGGAGTCTGCCGGGACTACTCGGTGCTTTTCGCGGCGCTGGCGCGCGCCTCCGGCATCCCCTGCCGGATCGTGGGAGGGCTGGTGCTGAACCGCGGGGACTTCTACTATCACGCCTGGAACGAGGTCTGGACAGGTGAGCAGTGGGTACCCCTCGACTGCACCACACCCGATGCGTTCCTGGACGCCACGCACATCAAACTGACCGAAGGTGAAGCCACCGAGATGTTCCGGATGGGACGCATCATCGGCCAGCTGAAGGCCGAGGTCCTGGCTTTCGAGTAGCGCGTAAGGCCTGGCTCTCAGGCGCAGTCGCTGCAGATGCCGTGGAAATCCACGCGGCTGTGCTCCACTTCCGCGAAGCCGCTGCGCCGCGCCGCCTCGTTCAGCGCCTCGGGAGGAATCTGAACATCCAGGTCCGCCACCCGGCCGCACCGGCGGCAGACGATGTGCTGATGGGGTGTCAGATTGCCGTCATACAGGGCCGGACCGGAGCTGTTGTCTATCTGATGCACCAGACCGGCTTCCGCCAGAGCCCCCAGAGAGCGGTACACTGTGCCCAGGCTGATGCGGGGCAGCCGGCTCCGCACCATCTGGAACACCTCGGCCGCATCCACATGCCGCCGTGCCTCGCGCACCGCGTCCAGCACAGCCGCCCTCTGCGGAGTGAGTTGTATCTCAGCCTGTCTCATTGTGGAATCCCCGGAGGCATTCGGGGCCTCCTCTCCCATTATTCCCCCAAAAGACTCTGATTGGCAATTCCGGCAAGAGTCGCGGACCGCCTTCAGTCCCCAATCACTCCCCGGAGATGATCCGCATCGCGGATCAGCACATTGTCCCACTGATTGCGCGGGAAGCGGCCCAGACTCTCGTCCTCCAGGCAAAGGTCTCCCGCATATCCGGCGGCCTTGAGGATGCGCGCCACCTTGAAGTGGTCAATATCGCCGTCAGGCAGAGGGCTGACGTATTCGCCGTACTTCCAACCCAGCTCGCGCCGCGTCTGCTGAAGCTCCTCGGGATAGGCGATGTTCTTGCAGTGGGTGTGCTTGACGCGCGGCGCGAAATGCTCAATGATCTCATACACCCGGTCCAGCGGATGCCCCGCCCAGTAGAAGTTCCCCGTGTCCAGGGTCAGACCCAGCCGCGGCGAGCCCACACTGTCCAGCACCAGATCCAGGAAGTCCGGATCGTTCCCCTGCCGTCCGTGGTTTTCGATGCCCAGATCTACGATGTGATAGTCCGTGCTTTCCAGCACGCGCTTCATGCAGTCCGCGAAACGGTTGACGCGGGCTTCCAGGCTCATCTCCGCCTCGCCAGACATAGCGGCGTCTATCCGCACGGCGGGAATAGCCAGTTGCCCGGCCGCTTTCACCACATCCGTCACCCAGGCCACCTCCCGCTCCAGGTCGTCCCGGTTGAAATCATTCATCAGGAGGAACGCGCTCGCTCGCACGCCGTGCCGGGCAAGGTGCTCCGCCCACTGCCGGATGCTATCCTCGCTGTCCAGGGTGGAGAACTCCTGGCCGTCTTCAGGCTCCACATTGCGGACGCGCATCTCACGCGTCACCTCGAACTCCACGGCATCCAGCCGGAGCGCCTCCAGACCAGAAGCCAGCGTGGGCCAGACCTGCAGCACGATGTGATCGCGAACTGAAGCGTACATAGGAACCGAACCTTTCTCACAGCAGAGCGGCGGGAAGCCCGGAAGGGACCCGGCCTGCGCCGGTGGAAGGTTCGGCGGCATAGCTGCAGCCTCCTCCCGTCAACGAAGGATTGAGGCAAAGGACAGGGTGAGAACGGCACAGGGCAGAAGGGACGGCCGCAGCCGCCCCTTCCACTTCCAGGAGAGCAGCCTAACCAGCCGCTTGATCTCTGGTTAGACCGCCGCCCCGGCGGCGCGCCTGTTCACAGGCCCACCCGGACCACCGGAGGGCTCCGGGCACCAACCGGCAGGAAACAGGCCTGCCGGAGGCATCTGCAACGGCGCGTATGTCAACCCCGTCCCGGCCATCGTCGGCGACGGAGGCAGGGAGGAGGATACATCTGGTTCTTCCACCCGCCTCGCTCCGCCGGGCCCGTCAGAAATACCGGTATTCCCTGCCCTCACACCGTCGCCACAGCCTGTACTACGCCGGTCAAACGGGTATAAGCTGTACCGGTATCCGCGAGACACCGGAAGCGCTCAGACCCCGGAGTAAGGGAAGGAACCCTCGCCGCCATGGACATACCGGCCCGCGAAGCGGGTATCGCCGCTGTGACAAGTTGCTTGCTGTGCCTTGCGCTGCTTTCGCTTCTTCCGGCTGCCGGCCGCGCCCAGGGCTCCGGGCAGCCGAATCTCGCCATCCCCGTCGAAGAGTGGGCGCCTCATACCGACGGCGGTAATCCCCCGGCGATCGTGGGGGACACATCCATCCAGACAGGCGCGTCGCCGGCCCTTCGGCTGATCTATCGTGATTCCCAGCCTCACTGGGGAAGCGTGGGCCGTCAGGTCACACTCACGCCGGATACGCGGGCCATCCGTCTGCGGTTTCTCAAGCACTCGTCCGGGCCTGGCGCAGCGCTCCATCTCTGGCTGCTGGAGCCAGATGGCGACCGGTGGGTGCAGCAGGTAACCGTGGACGGACAATCCTTTGGAGACCTGCGCCAGGGCTGGCACGAGACCGAAGTCCCTGCCGGTCTTTTCCGTTACGAGCCGTCGGGCGACGGGAAGCGGGGCATGCGCAGCGCCAGCCGCCTGCTGGTCGGTTGCAACTTCGCGGATTTGGACGTCACCTTTGCTGAGATCCGGCTGGTCCTTGCGGGAGAGACGCCCGCGGAATCGCCCGCCAGACTGCCTCCGCCCGCGCGAGTGGAGGGAGAAAAGGGACGGATCGCGATCCTGGCGGAGAACTTCGTCATCCGCCGCCCGGAGACGGAAGGGCCCTTCGGCGTCATGCGCCCTCTGACGGAAGCGGAGAAGCGGGGCTCCCCTTCCGCATCGGACCCAGAGTTTCTTGCGGAGCTCGCCACGCGCGCCGGATATGGCGCTACGCTTCTGTCGGCCTCCGCGCTGGAAAGCCCCGGCTATCTCTCACCCTCCAACTTCGATGTGCTGGTCATTCCGTGCGCGCCGTACTATCCGCTGAACGGAGGGGAGGCCATCCGGTCCTATCTGACGGCGGGAGGGAGCCTGTTCACCACAGGGGGCTACGCCTTCGACGAACCCTGCGTGCGGGCGGGGGAGGGATGGCAGACTGTTGACCAGGCGCTAACCGTTGAACGGGTGGACCGGGAGGAACCCCCAGTCCGGCTGAACCATCGCTTCGCCATTCCTGCCGACGGGCAGGGACCACCCGCCGGGACAGTGGGCCTGTTCGACCCATCCTATCCGTTGAAAAGGGCCGCCTATGCCGAATCGCTGGTGGACTTCATCCCCCGCGTGCGGGTGGACGGCCCCTTCGAGGGATGGGCAGCCTGCGCTCTTCTTGGCTCCAATAACCCGGTCTTTCCGGTGCCCTACGCCCGGCGCATTCCCCTGCTGATGTCCTTCGACGCCATCGGCCGGGAGACCGGGGCGCTGGGTCAGATCGTCCATCATCACGCCGGACCGTTCCGCGGGTCGAGCTGGGCAGCCTTCGGCGTGACCAACCGGGATCTTTTCGCCCGCTCCGGACCGCTGGCGGCGGAGTTCACGGACATTCTGGACCGGCTGGTGCGCAAAGTCTATCTCCATTCGCTGCGGACGGACCTAGCGCTGTACCGCCCGGGCGAGACGGTCACGCTCAGCGTCAGCGTGGCCAACTTCCAGCGTCAGGCGGCCAAGGTATGGGTTCAGTTTGAGCTGTTCACCGAGGAAGGAATCTCCGTCCAGAAACTTCCCCCGGAGGAGAAAGAGGTACCGCCGGGATTCCAGGAACGCTTCACGGCTATGTGGACGGTACCGGTGGCGCCGGGGGACGACTTCTATGAAGTGGTCTGCCGGATGAGCTCCGAATCCCTCTCCGACGAGATGCGCACCGGCTTCTGCGTGGAGGACCGTCAGATCTTGCAGGCTGGCGCGCCCGTTCTTCTGAAGGACAACTACTTTCAGCGCGATGGCCAGCCATCTTTCCTGCTCGGCACCAATCAGACAGGGGCGGTGTTCTGCTCGGCCTTTGAGGATCCCCTGGTCTGGAAGCGGGATCTGGACGCGATGAGCGGTGCGGGGCTTTCCATCCTGCGGGTGCTGCATTTCAGCCCGTTCGTTGTCTCCCAGACGGGGGAGCCGCGCGCCCGGCCGCTGGATCTGAACGTGGAATCGCTGCCGCGCTGGCTGGAGCGCAGGCTGGACGCCCTTGTGCAGTTGACGGCCCGCTACGGCATCGCCTTGATGCTGACCCTGCACGACTGGATGGGGCTGAACCTGACGGACGAAGAGCTTGAGGCGCAGCGCCGCTTCGCCTCGCTGGTGGCTGGCCGCTACCGGGACTGCCCGCACGTGTTCTTTGACATCCAGAACGAGCCGGAGGTGGCGCTGGACCGGCCCAAGACAGACTTCGCGCTGTGGAACCGCTTCCTGCTGGAGCGATACGGCTCGCGGGAAGCGCTGCAGGATGCCTGGGGATCGCTTGCGGGAGATGAGCGGCCCGGAGCCATCGAGATTCCGCAGGATGGAAGGGACTGGGCCGATGCCCGGCGGGTTGACCTGGACCTGTTCCGTGTGTGGTTGCTGGACCGCTGGGCAAAAGCCAACGCGGAAGGTGTGCGCCAGGTCTCGAAAGCGCCCGTCACCATCGGATTCATCCAGCACATGACGTTCGCAGACCAGCTTCTGGGGATGGCCTGGCTGGACTTCGCGAACAAGCACTACTACGGAGACAAACGCCGCTTCGCAGCGGAGATCAAGGTGGTGGACCGCCGATTCGAGGGCAAGTCCCTGACGGTGGGCGAGTTCGGCAGCGTTGTTGATCACGATGCCCGGATCCGGGGGATCTCCAGAGAGAGCGCCGACTGGCAATGGTATCTGGAGGCCGCCGGCACGACGCTGGGGCTGGGAGGCGCGTTCATTCTGAACTGGTGCTGGAAGGAGATGCCGGACAATGTCTTCCCCTGGGGCATCAACTCTCCGAACGACAATCTGCCGCGGGAGACACTGCTCGCCTTCCGGGCCTTCGCGCTGGCGACGCGTGATTTCCGGCCGCAATATGTCCCCCCGAAGGTCTATCTGATCGCTCCGGACCTGAACCGGATGGGGGCCCAGGCGGAAAAAGTGAACGGGGCCGTCCTGAGGGCCATAGACGCGCTGCTGCAGCTGCAGGTGGAGTTCGGCGTAATGAACGAAAGCGCCCTCGACCGCCTGCCCGCAGACGCCAGAGCGCTCATCCTTCCCGTGCCTTACACGTTGAAGGACGAGGCTTTCGAGAGACTGGACACGTTCGTGCGCGGAGGAGGAGCGTTGCTGGTCACCGGAGACATCACATTCGATGCGCACCGCCGGCGCGCCCGCACCGATCGGCTCTCCCGCCTGTTCGGACTGGAGTTCGTGCGCGAGCTACTTGCTCCCCTTCAGACGAAGCGCGACGAAAAAGGTGAGCCTATTCCCGCCATTGAGGTCCGGCCCACCGGCGCGGAACGTGATGAGAAGGAGCCGCTCTGGGAACACCGGGCCGGGAGTGGGCTTGCGCTGTTCGACCCGGTGCCCCGCGAGCTGGACTCTACGCCTACGGCGCTGTTCGCCCGTGCCCTGGAGTTGGCCGGCATTCCGGTCCGGACGCTGGTCCCCGATGCGGAAGGGGTTCTGGCTCTTCGCTGTCCCGGCGCGCGGGAGGGCGAAGACGCGCTCTTCGTGATAAGCCGCTCCGCCGAACCGCGCAGGGTGCGGCTCACTGGTGAGGTGGCGCTGGATCTGCAGCCCGGCTCTTCCTGCCTGCTGGTGCGGCGGGACGGGCGGCCTGTCAGCGTGATCGCATCGGGTTCCGTGACGCTGGGCGGGAGGGAATGGGCGCGGCTGGATGCGCCTGCGGCCCTGGTGTCGCTGGACGGACGCCCATTGAACGAAAGCTCCTTGCTCGCCATCCATCTTCTGGGGCAGGGGCAGGTGCGGATCAACGGCTTTCCGGCGGCTCAGGCTCGCATCCGCGCCGGACGGATCCGCAACGGACGCTGGCAGACGCTCGCCACCCGCCAGCCTCAGCAGACGGAGCAGCTGTTGATCATTCCCGCGGAAGAGGCGCTGGCTTTCGCGATGATGATCGTCGCGCCGGAAGAGAACCTGGAGGAGGCGGCCCGGCAGGTGGAGCAGCGGCTCCTTTCGACGGCGGAGGCGCCTGCTCAGCCCGCTAGGCGGTAGGCCACGCTCGGGGCGGCCTCGATGCCGCCCGGCCCTCCCCGTCGGGCAAGGGACAGCACCCAGTCGGCAGCTTCCAGCAGAGTCTGCGGGGTGCTCTCGCCGGAATCGGATGCGGCCACCACGCCAAAGCACGCAGTCGGGTGCAGATGGCCGAGCGCTGTCTCCACGCTGACATCCCGGACGGTCTGGGACAGCTTCTCCGCCGCCACGTAGGCCCCGATCAGGTCGGTCTCCGGCAACAGCAGGGCGAACTGGGAGTAGCTCATCCGCGCCACGACGTCGGTGCGGCGCGTATGCTTGCGAAGCGCCCACCCGATCATCGCCAGAAGCCTGCCGGTCACCTCATCCCCGTATTGAGCGCGCAGATCTTCCACCCCGTCGACATCGCACTTGATGACCGCCAGCGGGCGATGGTACCGCGCGGCCCGGTAGAGCTCCAGGCTCAGCTGGCGCTGGAACGCCTCGGGAGTCTCGGCACCTGTAACGGCCTGTTCCTCGTCCGTCTCGCACTCCTCCTCCAGCAGCACCAGCAGGCTGTCCTCGCCGGGCCAGATCTGCAGAGCGCAGGGACGCAGCAGGCCGTCCAGAGAGAGCACACTCAGGCGGATCTCTACCCGGGCACCCAGACACGCCTCCTGGATGGCCTCCAGGAACGGTTCCCGGAAGGAAGGTGCTACGATATCCTCCAGACGCCGGCCCGCAAATGAGTCGCCGGGCACGCCCGCGAGAGCGGCAAGCGCGGGATTCGCGCCTGTCACCGTGCCCTCGCGGTCAAGCGCCGCCACCGCCGTGCGTGTGCGTCCCAGGAAGTAGGCCAGAAGCTCCTGACAGTGTTCTGCAAGCTGTTCGGTCATCGGTTGCCCGTCCCCGCTGTGGATACAACCGGCCTGATCGAGGCAGGCCGGCTTCGCGGACTATACGGCATGTTTTCGGCAGGCGAAGCGGCTGCGCGGAGGGCGTTTTTCAGCAGCGGCGCACGTGCCCGCGCCCTGTCATATCTGGGTAACCGCCTCGCTGTGGACGAACCCACGCCGAAGCCCCATAGCCTTCCACGCACGGGTGAGACGCGCCCGCCGGCGGTCCGTCCCCTCTGCGGATGCGACTCGCCTTGACGGGTGCGCATCACCGCGAGGCACAGCCCAAGCGCCGCCGCCGCCCACAGGCGCGGGTCCGAAAAAGGATCCTGCGGTCCTCCGGGATCCCCACCGCTGCGGGAGGCCACCCACTCACGGTATTCGGCAGGATAACGGAAGGTTGCGGCTGCGGCCCCGGCGGGAGTCCCTTTCAGAGCCTCCTCCCATCCCGGAGCGGCGGTCCGGCCGGCCGCATCGGAGAGAAGCAGCACCAGATCCTTCAGCATTTGACGGCGCTCATCCGGCGCGCTCCGCGCGGCAGTCTCAATGAGGAACGACACCGCGCCGGTGGATGCGAAGTAGCGGTGAGCAAGAGTGGGATCCGCTCCCGGCCGGGATGAAATCAGAGACACGCTCCGGCCGGTGGCACGGAGGGCGGGGAGGGCTCTGCCGGCCAGCGCACGTTCCATGCTGTTGGTCCGGCCGGGCGCGGCTGCCATCTCCAGCCCGTTGTCCGCCGGAGGGGGATCATCGGGGCTCCACTGGTGGAGGTCCAGCACCACGTGAGGCGCCCACCGCGCAAATGCCTGCTTCACAGCCCGGGTCTCGGGCTGGGTCCGCGCGCGCCAGTCACGGTTGATATCGGCGCCGGCGCTGTTGGAACGGCGGCCCTCCTGCAGACCGTCGGGATTAGCCACGGGGACGATGATCCACAGAACGTCCTCCAGCCCGGTGAGGCCGCCGGAGCCTTTCCGTACAGATGGGGTCAACAGCTCAGAGGGATCTCTGCCGGACGCGCAGTGGCGGATGATGTCCGAGATGGCCTCCACGCTGGCGGGCTCGTCGCCGTGCTGGGCGCAGATGATCAGCACCCGGACCGGAGGAAAGGAAGGACGGCCTGAGGGACTCATGACCACCAGCGGGATGTTCCGCCCCTCAAGGCTGCGGCCTGCGCTGTAGACCCGCACGGAGCCGCTCGCGCGCGCTTCCCGGAGGGACTGCTGCAGCTTCAGAAGCGCAGCGGAAGGAGGCGCGGAAAGCTCTTCCACGCGCACCTGGACGGCCACCGCGGGCACGGTCAGCGCCAGCGCTGACGCCGCGCTAAGTACTCTGATCCAGAAACCGGGCATCGGCCGCCTCCTCCCGGCCTCCGCAGGCCCGCCCCAGCCGGCGCGCGGTGCGGGCCCGGCTCAGCTCCGCACCCAGGGCCTCCAGACGCTCCGCCATCATCGCCGCCCACCGGCTGTCCAGGTCGGCGGCCTGACTACTGAGCTCCAGGCAGCGCTGCCGCTCGCGTTGCAGCGCCCCGTCAGGATCTTCTGGAATTGCCTGCTCTCCCTGCACGGCCGAGGCCAACTCTCCGATGAGCGGCATCAGCTGCTCGCGGCGGTCCAGGATGGAACTGATGCCGCTCGCATCGTCAGGGGACAAAGTGAGAGCCGTGCGCGTGAGCCTGACCCATTCATCCAGCAGCGCATTCAGGCGCTCCAGCGAGCCGGCTACATCCGGTGGCGGGCCGGAGAGGGCCATCAGGCCGCCTCCTGAAGCTCCACCGGAGACAGCGCAAGCCTTTCCGCGCGGCTGCGCCGCTCCGCCTCCTGCCACGCGTCGCGCAGTCCCTCGATTCCGGCGCGGACCTCTTGCAGCATCTCCAGATCGTCCTTGATGTTCGCCTCCGCCAGGCGCAGATAGTACCAGTCGTAAAGCGCGGAGAGGTTCCGCGTGATCCCTTCGTCCACCGAAGGATCCAGACTGGCCGCCAGCACGGAAAGTATGTTCTGCACGCGCTGGATGGAGGAGTTCTGACGGTCGTGATCCCCGCTCTGGAGGGCGTCCTCCGCATCGCGCAGGAACCGCACCATCCCGTCATACGCCATCACCACAAGACGCTCGGGGCCGGCCGTGGCCCCCTCGTTCACCGCATACTGCTGATAACCCCGCACTCCGCTCAACC
>JBBFLP010000028.1:17600-18813 GCA_037478975.1 Armatimonadota bacterium | reverse complement strand
AGCCGGAGGGGTGGACGGTCCAGCGGGTGCCCGTCCAGTTCTCTGGTGATGGCCAGGGCCTGGCAGATCTTGCCCGGCCCGCTGAGCAGTTCGCGAGGGGCGCTGCGGCCGCGCAACCGGGACATCACATCCAGCCCCGTCAGCGGCTCCAGCGCGCGGATCAGAACGGCTTCTCCCCTTCCTTCGGGGCCTGTGACGATGTTCAGGCAGAAATGGTTGCCGTAGGTAAAATAGACATAGGCCCGCCCCGCCGGCCCGAACATCGCCGCGTTCCTTGCAGTGCGGCCGCGGAAGGAGTGCGAGGCGGGGTCGTCCTGCAGGTAGGCCTCCGTCTCCACAATGCGTCCGGCCAGCAGAGTGCCTTCCAGATTCCGCACCAGCACAGCCCCCAGAAGCGCGCGGGCCGCCTGCAGGGCATCCAGCTTCCAGAAATCCTCCCCCGGCAACCGGAGGCGCGAGGAGCAGAGTGCGCCACTCTCCGCGGCGGCGAGGTGTGTTTCCGCGCTCGATGGAATCCCCGCCGTCACCGCTCCGTCACTTCGGTCCATCGGCCGGGAGAGTTGTAACAGGTCTCCAGCACCCGCTGCGTTTCCAGCCCGTCCGTCAGCGAGGGATCGCCGGGTAGTCCCTCCGCCACCCGCCGCACAAACTCGTAGACGCTGTGAATGTGGAAGCGCATCCAGCCGGGGGTGAGCTTTGGTCCGGGCAGCGAAGCGGGTGCGGGATAGCGCTGGACGCATTCGATGGCGGTGAAGCCTTTCAGACCGCCCAGGTCGCCTCCAGGGGCGGTGTTGTCATAGAAGCGCAGCCACTCCGGCTCCATCAGATTGAACAGCAGCGCACCTTTCTCTCCCCGGATCTCGACTGTCAGGTCGTCGTTCGCGCCGACAGCCAGCTTGCTGGCCTCCAGCGTCCCCACCGCCCCGCACTGCATCTCGGCAAACAGGAAAGTGGCATCATCCCCTTCCACCTTCTGCATCCCTCCCTTGCCGTCGGGACGCTCCGGGATGGCCGTCAACGGATGAGCCAGAACGCGGCGGAAATCTCCCAGCAGCCATCTTGCCAGGTCTATGATGTGCGATCCCAGATCCACCAGCACGCCGCCCCCGGCAGCCCGGTCGGTCTTCCAGTGCAGGGGGCGGGAGGGATCGGCGTTCGTGGAGTGCAGATAGCGGAGATTGAAGGTGTAGATGCGGCCCAGGCGGCCCTCCTG
>JBBFLP010000028.1:15595-17500 GCA_037478975.1 Armatimonadota bacterium | reverse complement strand
CCTGAGAGAAACGCAAGCCGGATCCTCTCACGCCGCCCCGGACTCCAACGTCGAGAAAGGGAAGCCTCGTAATGTTTGGATTCGCTGCGAGAAAGAAGGGCAGCACCCGCTGGCAGGATGTTCCCCCGGCCGACCTCCAGGAGGCGGCAAGACCTCTCCTTGAACTTGCTCTCACCGCCATCAAGGCGCACGGTGAGCTGGTCGTCTCCCCCGGTTCCGAGAAAGCCACAAAGTATCTGGAACGGCTGCTTGAGGTCTCGGAGCGCCTGAGCTCCACCTGCAATCCATCCCGCATCCAGGCTATGACAGAGAAGTTCGCTCAGGAGGCAGCCGACTTCGGAAGCTGGCAGCGCCTGGAGGTGGCCAACCTCATATCGGAGATGCACGACGCGGTGAAGCACCTCATCCGCGACGCTCAGGAATCGCTGAGCGGGCGGGAAGAGGTGGTCGAGAACGTAAGCGCCATGACAAAGCGCCTGGAGAGCGCCGGGCAGACCACGGACATCGCCCGGCTGCGCGCCGCCCTTCGCACGGAGATCGCCGCCGCCCGGCAGCTGGTCCAGCAACAGACCGCCAGCCTCAAGAAGCAGCGATCCGAGATGGACCGCGTGGTGGACACGCTCTCCCGTCGGCTGAACGCGGTGGAGGCCGAGCGCAATACTGACCCCGTGACCGGAGTGGCAAGCCGGGCCGCCTTTGAGTTCCGCGGCGCAAGCGTCGCCCAGAAGGTGGCCTACGGAGAAGGGCCGTTCACGCTGGCCATCGTGGATATGGATGGCCTGAAAAAGCTGAACGACACACTGGGTCACCAGGCCGGCGACGCGGCGCTTCAGTATTTCGCCTCGGAGCTGACCCGGGCTGTGGGCAAGGATGCCTTTGTCGCCCGGCTGGCCGGGGATGAGTTCGCGGTCATTCTCCCGGGCGTTCCCACGGCCCTTGCGGGCAGCCTGACCCGCCTCTGCGAGAAGCTGGCGCGCGGACCGGTGACCGTGAAAGGCCCGAAGCAGAGCTGGCAGATCAAGACCGGGTGCTCGGCGGGAGTGACCCCGTTCAAGTCCGGAGCGTCGCTGGCGGACGTGATGGCGGTGGCGGACAGCGCGCTCTACGAGGCCAAGAAACAGGGCGGCAACATGGTTCAGACCTCGTTCGCCGCGGCGAAGGCAGCCTGAGGCATCAGGTCTCGGCGCGGCAGCAACGGAGCAGCCGCAGCCCGTTCGCGACCACGATCAGGCTGGCCCCCATATCGGCGAACACAGCCATCCACAGGGTGGCCGTTCCCGCCAAGGCCAGCGCGAAGAAGACCGCTTTTATGCCGATGGCTATGGCGATATTCTGCCAGAGCACAGCGGCTGTGCTGCGGCTGATGCGCAGAAACTCCGGCACCTTGCGGAGATCGTCCTCCATCAGGGCCACGTCGGCGGTCTCCAGCGCAGCATCCGATCCTGCCGCGCCCATGGCGAAACCCGTGTGCGCCCGCGCAAGCGCCGGAGCGTCGTTCACGCCGTCACCCACCATTCCCACCCGGCCGAACCGCTCCGTGAGCTTTGCCACCAGATCCGCCTTCTCCTCCGGCAAGAGTCCGCCAAACGCCTCGTCCACACCGGCTTCCGACGCAATGGCGTCCACGGTCTTCTGAGCGTCGCCGGAAAGCAGCACCGTGTGCAGTCCGGCCGCGCGCAGCTCTGCCACTGCCTCCTTGCTGGCCGGGCGGAGCCTGTCCGCCACGCCGAACACGGCGACGGGCTCATCTTCCGACATCAGGACGAAAGCGGTCTTGCCCTCGGCTTCCAGTTTTTCCAGGTGCCGTTCCACATCGGGGCCGCAGGTGCCATTGGTCTCCGCCAGACGGTGATTTCCCAGCAGAAGCGCCCGCCCGTCCACGCGGCCCCGGACGCCCATTCCCGG
>JBBFLP010000028.1:0-15495 GCA_037478975.1 Armatimonadota bacterium | reverse complement strand
CCCTTCCGTCAGGGTGCCCGTCTTATCGAAAGCCATGGCCCGAAGAAGCCTGCCGTGTTCCAGATGCGCTCCTCCTTTGACCAGAATGCCGCACCGCGCGGCGGCGGTCAGGGCGCTGACGATGGTCACCGGTGTGGCCAGCACCAGGGCGCAGGGACAGGCGATGACCAGCAGCACAAGGGCGCGGTAGATCCACGGCAGGGCCGGCGCTCCAAGAAACAGAGGAGGGACGGATGCGACCGCAACCGCCGCCAGAACCACCGCCGGGGTGTACCAGGCCGCAAAGCGGTCCACGAAACGCTGTATCGGGGCGCGTCTGGCCTGAGCCTCCCGCACGATCCGGATGATCCGGTCCAGCGTGGTGCTCCCCTTTGCGGCCGTCACCTCGAATACCAGCGCCCCGGATCCGTTGATGGTCCCTGCGAAAAGCGCGTCGCCCGCAGACTTCTCCACGGGGATGGATTCGCCCGTTATGGGCGACTGGTCCACGGCGGAGCTGCCCTCGATGACGATGCCGTCCAGCGGGATGCGCTCACCCGGGCGCACCTCCACCAGATCGCCGCAACGCACCTCCCCCACCGGCACCGGAGTGAAAATCCCCTGCTCAGAGCGCACGCGGGCGGTGTCTGGAGCCATATGGATGAGAGCCTGAATGGCCCGGCGGGCGCGTCCGGCTGCCCGGGCCTCAATGACCTCCGCCAGGGCGAACAGGAAGGTCACCATTGCGGCTTCGGGCCACTTGCCGATGATCACCGCCCCCGCGACAGCGACCGTCATCAGGAAGTTGATGTTCAGGACGAAGCCGCGAAGCGCCCTCAATCCCTTGATAAGCGGATCGCGTCCGCCGCTGACCAGCGCCAGCACAGCGAGCGCCACAACGGGCAGAGAACGCTCGTCGCCCGTGACCCAGGCGGCCGCTTCAGCAGAGACCGCACAGATGCCGGAGACCGCCAGCCAGATCCAGCTCCTCCAGCCTGTCTCGTCGCGATGCTCTGCAGTGGCCGCCGGCGCTTCCGGCTCCTCGGCCGCCAGCCGTGCCCCCAGACCCAAAGGCTCAAGCGCGACGAGCAGGTCACGCTCATCCGCCAGCGTATGGGTCACCTCCACCCTGCGCCGCGGGAGGTCGCACAGGATCTGCTGGATGCCCTCCATCCGCTCCAGCCGGGCGCGCACGAGGCGTTCCTCGTCGGGGCAGTCCATCTGAGCGATGTAGAGGACCGAACGTTTCATAAGCGCGGAGCGGAAGCCCGGCCCTTGACGGCCGGGACGTCCTCACCCATTGTAACGCCGCCAGAAGAGGTGCGCATCCCGTCCCTGCGGCGCAAAGAAGCCCCGGCAGTCCGTTCTGCCGGGGCCCGCAATCAATCTGATGCCTTTGATGAGCGTCTTACCAGCGGCTGCGGCCTCCGCCGTAGCCTCCGCCATACCCGCCGCTGCGGCCGCCGCTGTTGCGGCTGCGCTCGGGACGGGGACGGGCCTCGTTGACGGTCAGGGGCCTTCCGCCCACTTCCCGCCCGTTCAGGGCGTCAATCGCCCCCTGAGCGTTCTCCGCCGGCAGGTCCACAAATGCGAAACCCTTGTCGGTGATAACCCGGATGGCCTCGATCGGCCCGTGTGGCTCGAAGATCGCCCGGAGCTCGGACTCGGTGGTGCTGTAGCTCATGTTGCCCACGTAAAGAGACTTGGTTGCCATTGGTACTCCTGTCCTCTGGTCTGAGGCTGCTCGATTGCAGCCGGGACACAACCCGATGAATTTCAAAGCAGGTCGAGACAGAGCACTTGAAATGCCGAAGTCATCCACGGGGCCCGAATCAGTTCGCAAAAACTACGAGGTGAAAGGGAGGACCATGCGCCTGTTGAGAGGTTGTGACAGGGCAGCTTAGCATGGTCCTCCCCGAACCGCCACACTCTGGCGGCTTATTTTTCAGATTCTTTTCAAGACAGCGCCTATTTCCACTTGATGGTGCACCCGACAGGCGGCGTCTCGGCCACCGGAGGAGTTCCGCCGGCCAGCACGGCGTCCAGGGCCTCCCGCAGGTAATGCTTCTTCACGGCGGAGGGATCGTCATAGTTGTCGTCCGGAGCGCCGTGATACACCAGCCTCCCGGAAGCGTCGAACAGGAACACCTCGGGCGTCCGCTCCGCCCCGTACGCGCGCGCCACCTCCTGCGTCTCATCGAACAGGTACGGGAAGGGGTAGGACTTCATCCTGGCGCGCGACTGCATCTCCGGGAAGCTGTCCGCAGGGTACTTCACGGGATCGTTCGCGTTGATCAGCGCGAACCGCACTCCCTTTCCGGCATAGTCGCGGGCGATCTGGATCAATCTGTCCTCCCACGCCAGCACATAGGGACAGTGGTTGCAGCTGAACACGATCGCCAGCGCACTGGCGCCATCCTTCAGCGATTCCAGAGATACCGTGTTCCCGTCCACATTCTTCAGTTCAAACGCCGGGGCGTCAGCCCCGATCTTGAGTGCCATGGCTTCAGTTCCTCCTCAGTCTGGTGTCCGCCGGCCGGCCGCCCTCCGCAATGCCTCGCGCAGCAGATCCTCCGGCGGCAGCGGTGTGGAGCGCCCATCGGACGTCCGGTATACCCGGCACGAGAGTCCCACAGGATTCGCGGCGGCGCCCACCGGGTCTATGTCCTGCCCGTCCACCCGGATGGTGGGAGAACCGGGAAAGCGCAGACTCTGCGCCTGCTCGTCCGACTCGACGCGGACGATGCGCAGATCCGCCCGCAGATTTTCCTGCCCCAGCAGATCCCGGAGCCGTTCCAGCGCCGCTGCGTGTGACGGACAGTCCTCGAAATACAGAAACTCGATGTTCAACGTGCCTTCGCCTCTCCTGCCGGGTGTCTCCGGAACTTGAGACGGTTCACGGGACGTGATATGATTCAGTTCGCCACTTCCGGGGCGCAGACGAGATGCCCGACCTCTTCGACCAGCAGAGCCGGCCCGGCGAGCCCGGGGGCAGACCGCCCCTGGCCGCCCGAATGCGCCCGGTCACGCTGGATGAGTTCGTCGGGCAGCAGCACATCGTGGGCGAGGGCACCCTGCTCAGGCGCGCCATCGAGTCCGACGAGCTGCCGTCCCTGATTCTGTACGGCCCTCCGGGCAGCGGCAAGACCACACTGGCCGCCATCATCCAGAACAGCAGCAAGGCGGCGTTTGAGTCCTTCAGCGCGGTGACGTCCGGAGTGGCAGAGATCCGGGAGGTCATCCGCCGGGCCCGGGAGCGCAGGAAACTTTACGGCCAGCGCACCATCCTGTTCGTGGACGAGATCCACCGGTTCAACAAGGCCCAGCAGGATGCCTTTCTGCCCCACATTGAAGACGGGACCATCATCCTGCTGGGAGCCACCACCGAGAACCCGTATTTCGAGATCAACTCTCCCATCATCTCCCGCGCGCGCGTGTTCCAGCTCCAGCCGCTTTCCAGGGAAGACATAAAGACACTGGTGCTCCGGGCGCTGGAGGACCGGGAGCGGGGTCTCGGCGAGCTGGAGTGTTCCCTTGAGGAAGACGCCCTGGAGCACCTGGTGGACGTGGCGGGCGGGGACGCGCGGGCGGCCTTGAACGCCCTGGAAGCCGCCGCTCTGAACTGCCCCCCGTCACCGGACGGGCGCAGGAACATCACGCGCCAGATGGTGGAGGACGCTCTGCAGCAGCGGGCTCTGGGCTACGACAAGGCCGGAGACTCCCACTATGACACCATCTCCGCGTTCATCAAGAGTATGCGCGGGTCAGACCCGGACGCCGCCGTTTACTGGCTGGCCCGTATGCTGGCAGCAGGGGAGGATCCCCGCTTCATCGCCCGCCGGATCGTCATCCAGGCCGCCGAGGATGTGGGCAATGCCGACCCTATGGCCCTGGTCGTCGCCACCGCCGCCGCGCACGCTGTGGAATATGTGGGGATGCCGGAAGCGCAGATCCCCCTGGCGCAGGCGGCCATTTATCTGGCCTGCGCCCCGAAATCCAACGCCAGCTATCTGGCCATCAACCGCGCCATGGAGGACGTGCGCAACCGTCCGCCAGCCGCCGTCCCGCCGCATCTGCGGAGCACGGGCTACCGGGGAGCGGAGCAGTTGGGGCACGGCGTGGGCTATCTGTATCCCCACGACTATCCGATGGCACAGGTTGAGCAGGAATACCTGCCGCCGGGCGCGAAGTCGCGCCGGTACTACGAACCAACAGGGCACGGGCTGGAGCGCAAGATCGCGGAGCGTCTGAAGATGTGGAAGGACGAGCTTGCCCGCCGCCGGCGCGAGGGCGGGCACGGCAAATAAGCGCTCTTCCCGCCGCAGAACGGCACAAAAATACAGCTCCTCCCCCTCAATTCCCCGGCAGCCTTTTCCGACAATAGTAGCGTCCCGGCAGGTGCGGAGTCTGTCTCCGCGGCAGGGATATCCCTCCGGCGCCACGGATGGCGGCGGCTTGGGCGGAGGCGGGAGCAGATTCCCGCATCCGGCTCAAACGGGCAGCCGTGTGACGTGACCGACCCCATACGGCCTCTTTCTTCGCACGGACGCGAGCGGCGCGCAGATGCGGTCCGCGGGACCTGAGACGCGCCTCACTGAAGAGAGTCTTGCGAAAAGAGGTGGCAGAAGTGCTTCGCATTCTGGACGACCCCACACGCGCCGTCCTTGCGCGCGCCATGGACGCCTGCGCCGTCCGCAACCGGGTCATCGCGTCGAACATCGCAAACGCGGACACCCCCGGCTACCGGCGCGCATACGTCCGTTTTGAAGATAGCCTCAAGCAGATGCTGGCCGAAGGCGGTCCGGACGACGTCTCCGACGCCCAGCGGCTGACGGCCACGGTGGAAGAGGATTCCACCCCCTCTTCGCGGCTGGACGGCAACAACGTCAACCTTGACGCTGAAATGGCCGATCTGGCGCGCAACAGCATCGAATACAACGCTCTGGTGGAGCTGTACCGGCTCAAAGGGCAGCTGGTCTAACCGTCATCAACGGAGGGACCCGGTAATGCCTCGTCTGTCCGCATTCGACATCAGCGCGATGGGGCTGAGCGCCCAGCGGCAGAGGCTGGACGTGGTGGCGGAGAACATCGCGAACGTCAACACCACCCGCACTCCTGATGGAGGACCCTACCGCCGCAAGCAGGTGGTCTTTGAGACAGTGCTGGCCGGGCAGGGGCTGCCCGGAGCAGAACCGCAGGGCGTCCTGGTCTCGGAAGTCACAACGGACCCGGCTCCGCCGAAGACCGTATACGAGCCCGGCCACCCCGACGCCGACGAGCGGGGATTCGTGACCCTGCCCAACGTGAACATCGTGGACGAGATGGTGGATCTCATCAGCGCGACGCGCTCCTATGAGGCCAACGTCACCGCCCTGAACGCCACCAAGGGCATGCTGATGAAGGCGCTTGAGATCGGGCGCAGGTAAGGAGGGCGGACCATGGCCATCGAAGCGATACGTTCCGGCGCGACGTTCACACAGGCTCAGCAGGCCGCCCCGAAAGGAAACGGCGAGGGATTCGCCAGCGCGCTCACGGACGTGGCGAAACAGGTGTCTGCGCTGGAGTCTCAGGCCAATGACATGGCCCTGAAGATCGCCTCCGGCGATGTGGCCGAGCTGCACAACGCGATGATCGCCATGCAGAAGGCCAGCACGGCGCTGGAACTCACGGTGCAGGTGCGAAACAAGGTTCTGGAAGCTTACCAGGAGATCATGCGCATGCAGATCTGACCTGCGGTGTGCGGGGGCGAAGGGACCGGCTCGGGACCGGGAACGCCCGCCTCCGGCTGCGGACGGGCCTTGCGGCCGCACTGGGACCGGTCACAGGGCCCGCATCCGCCTCACGGCATCGGCTGCAAAACGCGTGCGGCTAACGAGGGATGGAAAACAAACTCCGGTCGTTCTTTCAGCTCTGGACTAATCTGACTCCTCCGCAGAGGGTGATCGTCTCCTTCTTCGCGGCGGCGTTGGTGGTGACGACGGTGGTCCTGGCTATGGTTGCCAGCCGTCCGGACTACACCATCCTTTTCTCCAACCTGCGTCCGGAGGACGCCGCCGCCATCGTCCAGAAGCTGCGCGATTCCAAAGTGCCCTACCGTGTGACGGCGAATGGCACCGCCATCGAGGTGCCTTCCGCCAGCGTCTACGAGGTGCGCTTGAACCTTGCCGGGCAGGGACTGCCGCAGGGCGGCAACGTAGGATTCGAGATCTTCGACAAGAGTTCTCTTGGCGTGACGGACTTTTCCCAGAAGATGAGCTATCTGCGTGCCCTGCAGGGAGAGCTTCAGCGCACCATCAGCTCGCTGGACGGAGTCTCGGACGCGCGGGTGCACATTGTGCTCCCGGACGACAGTCTTTACAGTTCGGAGAAAAAAGACGCTTCGGCATCCGTTTTGCTGAGGCTGGACGGTTCCAGGCCTCCGTCGGATGAACAGGTCGCGGGCATCGTCAATCTGGTGAGCGCGGCCGTCGAGGGGCTCAAGCCGGAGCGGGTCAGCGTGGTGGACACGCGCGGAAACGTCCTGGCGGACGGATCCGGACAGGGACGGGACTCGCTGCGGCTGACTGCGACCCAGCTGGATATCAAGCGCGCGGCGGAGCGGGCCATCCGCTCCGACGTTGAGAGCATGCTGGATCGCGTGGCCGGTCCCGGGAAAGCCGTGGTGCGCGTGAGCGCGCGGATGTCCTTCGATCAAAAGCAGACCACAAGCGAAATCTTCGAGCCGGCAGGAGGAGGTACCCAGGGCGTCATCGCCAGCCAGGAGCGTACCCGGGAGGTCTACGGAGCCGGAGCGCGTTCCGTCGGCGGGGTTCCCGGAACGGCGTCCAATGTGCAGCCCCCGGCGCAGCGGCCGGCGGCCACCCCGGCCGCCGGGCAGGCCGGTTACGAGCGCGAGCAGGAGAGCACCCGCTTCAACGTGTCCCGCCGCACGGAGACGGTGGAGGGGGCCCCGGGGCAGATCGAGCAGCTCAGCGTGGCCGTGATGGTGGACCGGGAGGTGGGTCCGGAGAAGCTGGCCGCAATCCGCCAGGCCGCCACCGCCGCCGCCGGCATAGACCAGGCGCGGGGCGACAGGATCGTGGTGGAGAGCGTGGAGTTTCCGAAAGAGGAGACCGCCGGGAAGGCGCCGCTGGCGGCCAGTCTGGGCAAATACCTGAACATCGGGCGCAACGCCCTGGCCATCTTGCTTCTGGCGGGTTTCGCCCTGTTCATCCGCGGAGCGCTGGCCAGGCAGACCATCACTGTGGAGAACCCGCAGGCTGAGCCGGTGGCTCTGAGCGATGGCGGCGAAGCCGCCCTTGGCGGCGCCGCGGAAGCCCTTGCCGCCGAAGCCGTATCTCAGCCTGGCGGTCTGCAGAAGGTCGAAATGCCCGAGCTGACCATTCCGCTGGAGAGCGCAAAGGAGCTGGCCAAGCAGCAACCGGAAGAGATCGCAAATGTCGTCCGGACCTGGATGTCCGACGAGCGGAGGGCCGCATAAGGTGAGCCAGGTGGAGACACAGCAGCTGGAACAAGCGGAGCACCAGGAAGCGCCCGCGGCAACCAAACCCCGCAAGCGCCTCACCGGCACTCAGAAAGCGGCCATCCTGCTGATCACGCTGGGCGCGGAGGCCTCCGCGGAGGTCTTCAAGCTGCTGAAGCAGGAGGAGGTGGAGAAGCTGGCGAACGAGCTGGTCCGCCAGGAGCGGGTGGACGTGGAGACCAAGCGGCAGGTCTTTGAGGAGTTCGAGACTCTCTACTCCACCAGCAGTCTGCTTTCGCAGGGGGGTGTGGAATACGCCCGCAGCGTCCTGGAGCAGGCGCTGGGCCCGCAGAAGGCTCAGTCCCTGCTGGAGCGCATAATCACCGCACGCGGCTCCGAACCGTCGGACTGGCTCCAGCACGCCGACCCTCAGCAACTGGCGCGCTGGCTTGCCAGTGAACAGCCGCAGACCATCGCGCTGGTGGTCACTCAGCTTCCGCCGCCGCGCGCCGCTCAGCTGCTCTCCACACTTCCACCGGAGGTGCGCGCCGAGGTCACCCTTAAGATCGCCAGGATGCAGTCGGCGTCTGCGGAGGTCATCGCCCAGATCGAGGACAGCCTGCGCTCCCGGCTCAGTGGGATGGATGCAGACGCCCAGCGGACGGTCAGCGGCGTTCAGGCGCTGGTGGAAATCCTCAACTCCGCGGAACGCTCTCTGGAGCGCAGCGTGCTGGAATCGCTCTCCCAGCATGACGCGGCGCTTGCGGAGGAGATCAAGCGGAAGCTGTTCGTCTTCGAGGACATCCTGCTGCTGGAGGATCGGGCGCTGCAGATGGTCCTGCGGGAAGTGGAGCAGGACGACCTGCGCCTGGCGCTGCGCGGTTCCCAGGAGAGTGTGCGCGAGAAGGTCTTCAAGAACATGTCCGAACGCGCGTCGGCCACCATCAAGGAGGATCTGGAGACCATGGGACCCGTGCGCGTGCGCGACGTGGAAGCGGCCCAGCAGCGCATCGCACTGGTCATCCGTGCGATGGAGGAGCGCGGCGAGATCGTCATCGCCCGTGGCGAAGGCGAGGGAGCCGAGGAATTTGTCTGAGGAGGCCTCCGTGGCTCGCGGAAGCGGATTCGTATTTGACCCGGCCCGCATCCTCAGCTCCGCCATCGCCCCGGAGGAGAAAGCGCGCTGTGTCATCGAGGAAGCACAGCGCGAGGCGGACCGGCTGCTGCGCGAGGCGCAAAACTCCACCGAAAGCACGCGCCGCGCCGCCTGGGAAGAAGGCTTTGCGGAGGGCTTCCGTCAGGCCGCGGAGCAGTGGAAACAGATCCTGGAAGATGCCCAGCGCGAGCGCGACTCCGTGCTGCAGCAACTGGAGGAGCTTTCCGCCAGCATCGAGCAGGAATGCCTGAAGCTGGCCCTGCAGATCGCCGAAAAGATCGTCCGTCACGAGATCGAGACCCACCCCGAAACAGTAAAGGACATTCTGGCGCTGGCGCTCCGGCAACTGAAAGACAGGGCGAATGTGCGCATCCTGGTGAACCGTGCCGATCTCGAAATGGTCCGGGCGGCGCGGGAGGACATCGCCCGCTGGGCGGAAGGTCTGCGGAACGTGGAGATCATTGAAGAGCCAAGGGTCGAGCGTGGCGGCGTGATCGTGGAGTCCTCGGACGGCATCCTTGACGCCCGTCCTTCCGTCCAGATAGACGAGTTGAAGCGCAAGCTTGAGGAGGCGGACGGGCTGTGATCCGCCTCGCCCCTCCGCGTCTTGAGCGCTATCACCGGGCCGTGCGCCGCGCGAACGCCGTCCGGCTGAACGGCAGACTTACAAGAGTGGTGGGTGTGCTGGTGGAGTCGGCGGGCCCCGCGGCGCACATCGGAGAGATCTGCGAGATCCACTATTCCCGGAACGATCCCCCCATGCTGGCGGAAGTGGTGGGTTTCCGCGAGGACCGGGTGCTTTTGATGCCCTACGGCGAGATCGCGCGTCTGGCGCGCCACGCGGAGGTGGTGGCCACAGGCAGATCGCTTTGCGTCCCCGGTTCCGAAGCGCTTCTGGGGCGGGTTCTGGACGGTCTGGGACGGCCGCTGGACGGAGGACCGCCGGTGGAGGCGGAAGAGCTCCTTCCGGTCCTCAGAGAGCCGCCCCATCCCCTGCTGCGGGAGCGCATCCGCGAGCCGCTTTCGCTGGGTGTGCGCTCCATTGACGGTCTCATCACTTGTGGCACCGGACAGCGCGTGGGTGTCTTCGCGGGAAGCGGGGTGGGCAAGAGCACCCTGCTGGGAATGATCGCGCGCAACACAGAGGCGGATGTCAACGTCATCGGCCTCATCGGGGAGCGTGGCAGGGAGGTGCGCGACTTCATCGAGCGCGACCTGGGCGAGGAGGGGCTGCGGCGCTCGGTGGTGGTGGTGGCCACGTCGGACCAGGTCTCCGTACAGCGTCTGCGCGGCGCCCAGGTGGCCACGGCCATCGCGGAGTACTTCCGGGACCGGGGCAAGCGGGTGCTCCTGATGCTGGACTCCGTCACGCGCATCGCGTGGGCGCAGCGTGAGATCGGACTGGCGGCGGGCGAGCCGCCCACCACACGGGGTTACACGCCATCCGTCTTTGCGATGCTCCCCAAGCTGCTGGAGCGCGCGGGCATGTCGGACCGGGGATCCATCACCGGCCTGTATACCGTGCTGGTGGACGGTGACGATATGAATGAGCCCGTCGCCGACGCCGTGCGGGCCATTCTGGACGGGCATATCGTCCTGTCGCGAGCTCTGGCGCATCAGAACCACTACCCCGCGGTGGACGTGCTGGCAAGCGTGAGCCGCGTGATGCCGGAGATCACCACATCGGCACACCGCGCGGCCGCCGGACATTTCAGGAGATTGCTGGCGGCCTACCGCGACAGCGAGGATCTGATCAACATCGGAGCCTATGTGCGCGGCTCCAATCCACTGATTGACGAGGCCATTGACCTGCTTCCGGAGATCCGCGCTTTCCTGCAGCAGGATGTGGAGGAGCGCTGCCCGCTGACCGAGACGGTCTCGCGGCTGACATCCCTTGCTCGGAAGGCGGGCGATGAAGGGGAGGATGAATGAGACGGTTCACATTCCGCCTGGAGCACGTGCTGAATGTCCGCAGGGCTAAGGAAGAAGCGGCTCTTGCCGAACTGGCCGCCTCCCGCCGCGCGCTGGCTCTGGAGCAGATGACCCTGGAGCAGCGGCGGGCCCGCGCCCGCCGGGCCCTCCAGGAAGCCAGCAGGAGAAGGATGGAAGGAGAGGACCCTGCGCTCGCCGCCTGGCTGACAGCCTTTCTTGAGGCGCTTGAGGACGACGTGCGCCTTCAGGAAGAGCGTGTGCGGCAGGCGGAAGAGGAAGTCCAGTCGCGGCTGCAGGCGGCGCTGGAAGCGATGAAAGAGCGCAAGGCGATGGAGAAGTTGCGGGAGCGGCGGCTGGCCGAGCATCTGGCCGAGGCCGCGCGGGAAGATATCCGGGCGATGGACGAGGCGGCCGCCCTGCGCGCGGCGTCCGCTGCCTGACTGCAGCCGTAGCAGAACCAGACGAAAAAAGAGGCCCGCCGGATCACCCGCGGGCCAGAGTCAAACTCGTGACAGAAGGAGAAAAGGATGAAAAGGTTTTCGTCCTTCTGTTAGTGCAAGATCCGTGCCAATTCCCCCTGTCTGGAACCCGTCACTCGCGCGTCAGCTCAAAAAGGGTCACCTCCGGCCGGCAGAGCAAGCGCAGCGGCAGAAAGCTGGAGCCAATACCGCGGCTGATGTACACCTGCGTCCTGCCGGGGTCCATGCCAATGATCCGGCGCAGGCGCTCGCCACCGAACAGGCCGCTGGAGAGGCGTTTCCCGTATCCTGACCGCGTCAGAAGCGGGCCGTAGCCCGGCAGGACGATCTGGCCGCCGTGAGTGTGCCCGCTCAGCACCAGATCGCAGCCGGCTTCCACTGCCGCCACGACGATGGAGGGAGAATGCGCAAGAAGCAGAATGAACGCGTCCACGGGAGCCCCTTCCAGCGCGGAGCGCAGGTCGTCCAGCCCGGTATGTGGATCCTCCACGCCCGCGAGGACCATCATGGCCTTCCCCCTCCGCAGCAGCCGGTGTTCGTTCTCCAGGACCGCGATGCCTGCTTCGCGCAGGACGCGCTTCACCCCCTCCCACACGAGGGGAAAACGGACGTCCGCATTCCCGGAGATGGCAAACGCGCCCTCGCTGGCTCCGGCGTCCCGGACAAGACCGGCCAGCTCCCTCGCCGCCGCCTCGTCCTGAGCCAGGTCGCCGGTCAGGGCCACCACATCCGGCTTCAAGTCCCGCACCAGCCGCCGGATGGCCCGTTCACGGCGGCCCAGATGCATCATGTGCAGGTCACTCAGCTGCAGGACGCGGAATCCCTGGAACTCCGCAGGGAGCCTTGGACATACCACTTTCCTACGCACCAGGGACGGGGAATACGCCTGCGCCACCATCAGGACGATGAGGCCGCCTGCGGCCGCAAGCGCAAGGAGCACAGCCAGACCCACGCGGAATCAGCCTCGCCTCATGCGGCGGGCTCGCCGCACAGATACTCGATAAGCAATCGCACCCCGGCCCCGGAGGCGCCTTTCTCGATTACCCCGTTATCCTGCGACAGGAACGCCGGACCTGCGATGTCAATGTGCGCCCACGGACGCCCCTCCGTGAACTCCGACAGCAGCAGAGC
The DNA here is from genome assembly GCA_037478975.1 of Armatimonadota bacterium. Lineage (GTDB taxonomy): Bacteria > Armatimonadota > UBA5829 > DSUL01 > DSUL01 > CALCJH01. The sequence goes on along the minus strand of JBBFLP010000028.1, from coordinate 3,356 downwards.
CGCCGTGATGGCCCCTCCTTCGCGTCCTCCGGTGTTCTTCATATCCGCCACCTGACTCTCGATGAGGTAGCGGTAATCCTCCGAGAGGGGAAGCTGCCAGATGCGGTCGCCGGACAGCTGGGAGCACTCCTTCAACCGCTCCACCAGATCCTGGTTGTTGGACATCACCCCGCTGTAGACGCGCCCGAGCGCCCAGACGCACGCTCCCGTCAGCGTGGCCAGGTCTATCAGCTCCTCGCACCCCTCTCTGGCCGCGTAGCACAGGGCATCCGCCAGCGTCAGCCGCCCCTCCGCGTCCGTGTTCTCGATCTCGATGGTCTTGCCGTTCATGGCGCGGACCACATCCCCGGGACGCATGGCGCTGCCGGAAGGCATGTTCTCCACCGCCGGAACGATGGCCAGCACCTCCCGGTCCGGCCGAAGCTCCGCCACAGCCTGCATCGCAGCCAGCACCGCCGCTGCGCCGGACATGTCGTCCTTCATCGTGACCATGCTCTCCGCGGTCTTCAGCGACAGCCCGCCGGAATCGAACGTCACGCCCTTGCCGATGATGCCTACCCGGCCCGCGGGCTCCCCCTCCGGGCGATAGCGGAGAGTTATAAACTTGGGAGCCTCCTGGGAGCCGCGCGCCACGGCCAGATAACAGCCCATCCCCAGCCGTTCCGCCTCGGGACGCTCCAGCACCAGCGCCTCCAGTCCGGTCTCGGACGCCATACGGGTGGCCAGCAGCGCCAGCGCCGACGGTGTGATCTCGTTCGCCGGAGAGTTGACCAGATCGCGCGCCAGATTCACGGCCCGCGAGACCACGTGCCCCCTCAACACACCCGCCTGAACGGACGGCAGGCGGGACGCCTCCATCTCCGCCACCAGCAATTCTTCGATCTGCCGCGGTTGCGGCTCACTTTTGTATTTCAGGAACTCGTAGGTGCCGAGGACAGCTCCCTCCACCGTTGCCTGCGCCGCCCGCGCCGGAGCCATTCCTCCTGCTCCGGCTCCGTGAACGATTGTGGCCACCCGGCGGGCGCGCGCATCGCGCGCCCTGCGCAGCGCCGCCGCGGACGCCCGGCGCACCGTATCCAAATCCAGCTTCTCGGGCTCGCCCAGTCCGGTCAAGACCACCCTAGCCGCGGGCAGACGGCCCTGCGTGTGGACCAGCAGCGTCTGACCGGGCTTTCCCTCGAACCCCTCCTCCCGGATCAACCGGGACAGCAGTCCGTCCAGGGCCCGGTCCACCGCTCCGGTAGCTCCGCCGGGCGCGGTCACCCCCTGAAAAAGGTTCACAACAATGGCGTCACATTCGATGTCCGTGATGGATGCGTTGAGTGCAGAGATGATCATGGTTCAGTCAAAGGTCACGATTCGGGTGTCACGAGTCAAGAGTCCCCAGCGGGAAGCGGAGGCATCAGATGATTTTGGCGATGCTGGCAAGGCTTCGCGGGTCCAGGCGCGACACGTCCCGGATCTCGAACCGGTTCCCGTGGATGTCCGTCAGGATGATCCGGTTGCGCGGGAGGCGAAGAACATTGTCCCGGAGATTGCGCAGGTGAAACTCCCTGCGCCCCTTGTCCGTCTCCACGTCCAGCCGGAACACCCCGAACTCCTCCTTGCAAGACCGCACCCGGCGGATCCGTGCCGTAAAGTAGCGCTGCTCCAGCTCCGCCTCCAGCAGCTGACGCGCCTCGATGGGCAGGCTGCGGATATCCCGCAGCATGCCGATCTCGTTCTCGTTCATATCGAAAAAGGTGATGTACTCGTTCTTCCGGGTCAGCGGAAAAGCCCGTCGCGCCTCCACCTGCGGATAGCTGCGGTCGCCCACGGTGATTCCCAGCGAGTCCCCCACTTTGTGGATGGTCAGCATCGAAGGGTCCAGCAAACGGATCTCAAGGTCCAGCTTGACTTCCGGGGCATCCGGATCCCGTTCCATCTCCTCCGTCATTGGGCCCTCCGTCATACCGCCACCCGCCCTCGCGTCAGATCCGTCTGCATCTGGACAAGCCTCCAGTAGTGCCCGCGCAGGTCCAGCAGCTCGTCGTGCGTCCCTACCTCCACGATGCGCCCGTCGTCAATGACGACGATGCGGTCTGCCTTGCGCAGGGTGGACAGCCGGTGCGCGATGGCGAACGTGGTGCGGTTCTGCACCAGCCTTTCAATGGCTTCCTGGATCTGCTTCTCCGTCTCCGTGTCCACAGCGCTGGTGGCCTCATCGAAGATCAGGATGCGGGGATTGTGGAGGATGGCCCGGGCGATGGAGATCCTCTGCCGCTCGCCTCCTGATAGCCGCCCGCCGCGCTCGCCCACCTGAGTATCGTAGCCATCCGGGAATTTCATGATGAAATCGTGCGCGTTGGCCGCCTTGGCCGCCCGCATGATCTCCTCGGGCGTGGCGTTCGGCTTTCCGTAGGCGATGTTCTCTGCGATGGTCCCGCTGAACAGGAATGGCTCCTGCAGCACCACGCCGATCTGGCTGCGCAGGTCGCTGAGCCGCACCGCCCGGACATCCACGCCGTCTATCAGCACCTGACCCATTTGCGGGTCGTAGAAGCGGCAGACCAGGTTGATGAACGTGCTCTTTCCGGCTCCTGTCTTGCCCACCAGACCGATCATCTCTCCGGGCCGCACATGCAGACTGACATCCTTGAGAATGGGCTTGTTGCGGTCGTAGCCGAAGTAGACGTTCCGGAACTCCACATCCCCGTGGATGTGGGGCAGCGGGACTGCATTTTCCGTATCCTTGACCTCCGGCTCCGTATCCAGCACCTCGAAGATCCGCTCCGCCGCCGTCAGGGAGCGCGGCACGGAGTCGGCCAGGTTGGTGAGCCACTGCAGCGGACCGTAGAACATTCCCAGGTAGCCCGTGAACATCATCAGGCGGCCGAAGGTCATCTCGCCCTTGACCACCATGATGCCGCCCACCAGCCACACGGGATACTGCCCGAACTCGATGATGACCGAGAGGGTGGGCATCAGCAGGTTCACCAGGCGCGCGGCGGAGTATTCGCTTTCGAAAAGCGCCTCCGTGTTCTCGTCGAACCGCCGGACCTCTCTTCCCTCCTGCGCGAACGCCCGCACCACCCTGATGCCGGAAAGCGAGTCGCTCAGCATGGCGTTCAGGCGGCTCCAGGACGTCCAGAAGCGCGTGTAGACGTAGCGCAGACGCCGTGTGGAAAGAAGCGTGATGCCGGCGACGATAGGGGCGGGCGAAAGCGCGATCAACGCCAGCGGCCAGCTGGTCAGGAACAGCAGGACGCAGATGATGATGAGCTGCAGCAGGAAGATCAGGAAGTACTGCGCGCTTCCTACCAGGAACCCCTGCAGGGCTCCGGTATCCTGCGTCACGCGGCTCATGACCGCACCGA
>JBBFLP010000027.1:13344-19293 GCA_037478975.1 Armatimonadota bacterium | reverse complement strand
GCGGCCACGGTCCACAGCGCCGCGACCGCCAGCGCCAGGGCGCCACAGCGTGCCAGATTCCGCATAAGTTTCCTCATTCTGTCCAATCCGCTTCTATCCTCAGGTCGCCTTGACATCATCCCCAGATCCATCATCACTGCGCCGCCGGGGGCTGCATCAGGAGGGTGCACGGCACGAACGCCCTCAGCCAGTAGCCCCGGAAGGGCTGGAGCAACCTTGTCGCTCCACCGGTCCCGCGCACCAGGAAATACCCACGCGCAACCGGGTCATATCCCCAGGCGTAGTCGCGCACCCAGCCGCGGGCGCTCGCTTCTGCCAGAGTGACCGGAGCCTGACCCGAAACCTGCACCAGCGTGGACGGCCAGTCCACCGGTCCGACGAACCCGGAGCCAATCTGGTTCCAGCCGGGGAGCACCGCCACAGCCACAGACTGCGTCTGGTCGGGCAGCGTGCCCGTCAGCGTCAGCGTGCGGGTGGAAGCCGGCCGGATCCAGAAACCGCTGCCTCCCGTGAGCACAGGGAAGTCTATGGCGCTTCCATAGAACTTATAACTGGAGGTCGCAGGATCCCAGCGCACGATGTTCAGCGCCGCGGCAGCCTCCGACCCGAAGATAGCTGCCGGATCCCCGGTGGGGGTTGTGATCGGGACGGAGATCATATCCACCACGCCGCCCTGAACACGGAGTGTCGCCGGCTGAACAGTAAGCGGCGGTGAGAGCGTGGCCGTATTCGCAGGAACACCCTGCTGGACCACTGTGACGGTCCACTCACCTACCTCATCCACCGTCACGGACGTGGAATAGCGCCCATCCGAGGCGGTCGCCACGCTGACCGTCCGGCTGACACCTCCCGGCCGCACCAGGGTGATGACCACCGTGCCGGATGCGGCAGGAATCAGCTGGCCGGAGATCGTGACCTGGCTGCCCAGGGCGGCCGGATTGGGAGAGGCGTTCACCGTCACTCCGCTGGCAGTCACCGTAGGCCCGTCGAAGACTGCGGTCGAGACCAGGTCCACACCGTCGCTCGCCTGGAACAGATAGTTGTGAGTCCCGCGGGACAGCCGGGTGCTGTAGACGTAGGTAACCCCCTGCACATAGTCCACTGCCGCCGGATTCTGCTTCGTCATGGTGTACGGCTGCCCGTCAATCAGCACCTTGACGGACCCTTCCGCCGGCGGATCATTGTCCGGGTCGCGATAAACCACCGAATAAGTAAACGTGGTCACCGTGGTGCCGGTCAGACCGGGCTGCAGAGCCAGCGGAGTCAGCGTCGGCGGAGAGCTGACGCGCGGCCCGTCGAAGGCCCCCGTGGAGGGCAACCGGACCGTCTCGATACCGTCGGAGGCTTCGAAGTAGAACGAATGCCTTCCCCCGGGAAGCTGGGTGGAGGCGCGGTAGACCACTCCTCCCTGCCAGTCAGGCGGATCGCTGACGCGAACCATCGGGATCTCAGCCGCGAGCGCGCTGATGCGCAGGCGCACGAATCCCCCCGGCCCGGGAGCCACGTTGTCCGCGTCGCTGTACCGCACCTCGAACACAAAGGTGGTGGGCGATGAACTGCCCTGCGGGCGTCCGAAGGTGGGCGTCACGCTGGCCGCCGTCAGCATCGGGGGTTCATTGACTACCGGTCCCTGCCCGGGAGTATCCGGTGTCTGGCCGGCGGGGAATACCGTCTCTCCGCCTACACGTGCCCGTATGTACCACGTGTGCGGTCCCGGCGAAAGGGTCGTGGTGTACTCGTAACGGACCCCCGCCGTGAAGTTGTTATCCGCCGGGTTGGAGCGCAGCATCGGGATGCCGGGAGCATCGTGCGCGCCGTCAATGATGACCACCACCTCCGCCGGCGGCGTTCCGTCGGGGTTGGCCACCACCGCGCTGTAAGTGAACTGATCCGTGGATCGCCCCACCGCCGGCGTCACCCGTGCCTCCCGCACCTCAGGAGCCGCAGTCACGGTCGGGCCGGAGAGCTCCGGCGTGTCTGCCGCCGCGTCCAGACCGTCACTTGCCTCAAAGCGATAGGTGTAGATGCCCGCCGGCAGCTGCGTCTGCAGGCGGTACTCCACTCCGCTTACGTAGTCTGTTCCCTGCGGCTGCATGTCCAGCCGGGTAACGGTGACTCCTCGCGTCAGAACCACGCGCACATATCCACCCGCCCCGGGAGCGGCGCCATCTGCGTCCGTGTAGACCACGGAGAAGGTGAACAGCTCCGAGGAGAGACCTTCCGTGGGTGTCACTACTCCTCCGGAAAGCTGCGGAGGAGTGTTGACCCGCGGGCCGCTCTTCCTCGCAGTGTCACCCGTGGCTGCGGCCAGGCCGTCCGACGCCGAGAAGCGGTGGAAATACTGCCCGCTTGCATCGAACGTATAGGGATCCGATACGTACAGGACACCGTCGCTATCGGAGAAGGTGGTATCGGCAGGGTCAGCCTGCCTGAGTGTGAGCGTCTCGCGGATGGACGTGCCGTTCGGCTCAAAGATGGTCACGCGCACGAACTCCGGCACATCGCCGTCCGCATCCCGGTAACGCACACTGAAAGTAAAGGAATTCCCCTGAAGCGCCGAGGACTCCGGCGAGACCGCCCCGTTCAACAACACGGGAGCCCGGTTGGTAGAGCGCACCGTCGGCCCGGTCTGCTCGAAGGTGGGAGCGGCACTCTGAATTCCGTCGCTCGCCTCGAACCGGAACGAGTATGTTCCCGCCGTAAGCTTCTTGGCAGGAGTGTCCGTGACATATTCAAACAGGGCCCCGTCCGCGTAGTTTGTGTCCGACGGGTCCGCCTGAGTCATAGGCAACAGCTGAGGAACACCATCCTTTGTGAGGCGCAGGTTGATGCTCGCCGGCGCCTGGTTGTCCAGATCCGAATAGATCACCTGGAAACGGAACGTGGTACCGGTGTTGCCCTGAGCGGGAACAACCCCTCCTGCGGCCGGGATGGTCAGCACAGGGCGGCTGTTGACCACCAGCACCGGGTCATTTTCCGGGTTGGCAGGCACACGCACCACACGCCAGCCGTCAGATGCCTCAAAGTGGAACCGGTAAGATCCCGGAGCCAGCGTCCCCGGCGCAAAGCTGAATCCGGGGAAGACCGAAGCGTTGATGGTCCGCCAGGCCGGGTCTGCCGGGTTGTTGACGTTTATCGGCCTCGGCCAGAACGCACCCGGATTCAAGGGATCCGTGGACCTCTGGAACGTACGCGTTCCGTTAGGCCCCTCCACGAAGAGCTTGATGTAACCCTCCACCCCATCGTGGGGGCCGGGTGGATCGCCGTCCGGGTCCAGGTAGTCCACCGAGAATGTGTACGTGCTGGCGGTTGTCCCAATGGCAGGCGTCACGAAGTAGTTCCGCAGGAGCGGAGCCGAGTTGCCTGCCGGGATTGCCGCGGAGATTCCTCCGCCTGCGGGCCCGGGCACCACCAGGGGCCCCTGAGATTCCGGCGGGAAGGTAAGCCATGTCTGGTAGGTGGTCCTTACAGAGTTGACTTCGGGACTATTGGCCGCCACGAAGGCCAGCGTATGCCGGCCGGCGCCGAGTCCCGGGACGGTGTTTCTGTAAGTGACTCCCGAAAACTGCGCGTAGTCGGTTGTGGGACTGGTGTTCGCCTGAAGGTGCAAGCCCGCAATACGGAAAAGATCCCCCGTCGCCACGCCGCTGACGTCAAACACAGGAGCGGCCTGGGCGAAATACAGCGTGTCTTCGGTATTGCGGAGAATGGTGAACGACGTCTTGCGCGGGTCGGCCGCGGTTCCCGTCTGAGCCTGCGCCACAAGCCCGGCGAACTGGTCGGGCGTCCATCCCGGGCTATTGTTGAACCTCAAACCGTATGGCTGGGTGGAGGTTTCCGGAATGACTGTGACCTCTCCCACCAGGTAATCGTCAATGCTGTAACAATCCCCACTCAGGACGTCTCCGAACAACGTCTTCCCGGTCAGTTCCGGGTCGGGTGACACGTCCGGCAGCAACGCGCCTGAGATGGCAATCGTCTGGGCGGTATTTGCGGCTACAGCGAACGCTCGCCCGATGCCGCTGCCGGCAACGATCTGCAACCTGGACCGGCCGCTGAGCAGCGAATTGACCGCGTAGTTCTTCGTCGTGTCAATGAACGCGGCAGCCGTGAAATCAATAGCAGTAACCTGTCCGGACGAATTGCCGATGGCGAAGCGGTCCCCCACCACCGGCGCAGTTGCCGCATTCGAATCGAGCTTTCCTCGCACGATCAGCATTGTGGACGTGTTGTCTATGATAGTGTCTGTGATGCTGTTGCGCTTACCCGAAGACCACGTTAGAGGCTGACCGCGGAACTGCGATGGCTGCCACGTCTCTCCGGGCGGAGGGGTAGCGGTAATCAACGTGACTTGATACTCGATGCTTGAGATGACGCCACCGTTGAACTGCCACCCGCCAACATTCCCGACCCAGGCGATGGGATAGCCATCGGCAGGCGCCTCGTTGTTGATGTCGCGATAGGTGACCGTATAGGTGACCGGATCGCTCAGGCGGATGTCGTTCTCTGTTGTGGTAGGGATGGTATCCCTCGGCGAAAAGCCGCCATCCAGCAGGATAGGGGGATCGTTCTGGAACGGCCCGACGGGCGGGTCAGGTATGTGTTCCAGAACCATCATGCCCTGGCGGGCATAGAACTTGATCTGCAGACCGTTTTTCGCCAGCGACTGGTCGAAGTAAGTATCCAGGCGAGTGATGACACGGTACTCCTGCGGGATCCGGTAATCCGGCGTGCCGGGAGTCACGCGCGACATTGTGAACTGTTCCGTATTCTGCCCGTCCGAGAGCTCCACCCAGACGGACGACGGACCGTCGGTGGCGTTGGTCCCCTGCCACTTGACCGAGAAGGTATAGTTGGTCTGGGACAGGCCCACCAGCGGGGTGACCCTGCCATCGAAGAGCGTTTGAGCGCCAGCAACGGCAGCGCAAAGAACAAGGGAGACAGCGAGGACGCACAGGAGAAGTTTCTTCATCGGATCCTCCCCCCACGCGTACCCTCAGAAACGATCCGGAACAGCCTGGGCTGACCGGCCTTCGCATCGAAGCGATACGTGCTTCCAGGTCTCAGAACCATTGATCTCCCTGTCGCCGTGTCCACCAGTCTCAACCGCACTCCTGACGGCAACCTCTCCAGCCCGCTCCACTTCAGGGTAACCGGCTGGTCCACCTGATATGAGGCAACCCTCAGCTTCCACTCCTGCCCGGCGCGCAGGCTGCGGATGCTCGCAGCATAGTATCCGCTGTTCTCACCCAGCCCTGTCTCGACGAACGCGCAGGAGACTGTTCCGCCGGGAGGGGCCTTGTCCACATCCTGGCGGTCGTAGCCGTCCGAGGCGGCAGCGGATTGGCCAAAAACGTTCCGGGTGTCGCTGTCATAGCGCCCGACCGCCGAGACCCGCACGGTCCATTCCGGCGACAACCCGACCACCGGCCGGCGCAGCCTGGCTCTCATCGTCTGCACCGAGCCCGGAGTTGGCGGGCCGACGCCCCCCCCTCCTCCACTTCCTCCACCGGAGGAAGCAGTATAGGTAACCCGTGCGCCAATCGCCTCGACCGGCGGGATGATCAGGGTAACCGGCTGCAGCGCACGGATCCAGTAACCTTCCCAGGGACGAAGCACAGCCGTAGACGCGGATTCATAGTCGTACTCACCGGCTGTTCCCAGCGTAGGGTCCCAGCGGTAAACCACGCCGCGGATCAGGTTTCTGTTGATGGCCTCATCTAATGAGATGCTTCCTTCGGCGGGATCCTTCACAACGCGGCAGCGCGCCAGGGGAATGCCATACAGGAACGGGTTGCCGAACTGATTCCAGCCCCTCTGCAGCGAGATCAGGAACGGCTCCGTGCTGGAGCCCGGCACCGGCGTCACACCGGACAGAGTGAACTCCTGATCCGCGAACACCCTGTACCAGAACCCGTTGCCCGGCGCCAGCGGGCTGGCGTCCGGAAC
>JBBFLP010000027.1:11304-13244 GCA_037478975.1 Armatimonadota bacterium | reverse complement strand
GGGTCAGGCGTGATCCGCCCGGTATCCTCTCCTGAAGGCCGGTTGTACTCCAGCGCGAAGGGACCGTGCAGCGCCACTACTGCAGGCAGACTCAGATTGTGCGAAGCCTGCCCCAGCCCGAAATAGAACGTGATGGGATCCCGCTGGCGCGCCGCCGGGATCAGCCTCTGATTCCAGAACATCATCAGACAGGCGTCCCGAATGTCGCTCTGCGCCGTAGGGTTGTACGCCCAGAAATCCCCCCACGCTGATGGTGAGTGCCCGAAGACCACCCGGTCCGGCTTTGTGGCGCCCTGACCGTCCAGGATGAACTGGGTCACGTACCCGTAGTTGGGAAGGCGATCGAATCCGTAAATGACCTCCGGCACCTGCCGGTTCTCGGCCACCGTCTCGCGCGTGATGCGGCCGAGCATCGGAGCATAGTAGGGTCCGCCCACCTTCAGGAAACCGGTATCGTCCACCCCGTATTCGCTGTCCACGTAGGTGGCAAGTCCCACGCGGTGGGCCCTGCTGTCGCGGTTCTCGATCTCATAGCGCACCATCACGATATCGCGCAGGATCCGGATGCGGCGCTTCACGCGGATGGGCGTCTCGTCCACTTCGAATTCGCTGTAGATGGACAGATCCTGTCCCTCCCGCGTGGGCGCGACCACCCACCGGCCATTCTCTGTGTCACCGTAGACGATAGAATCCTCCGCGTCGTCTATCCGGATGATCGTATAAGCGCCCCACGCCAGGGGGTGGCCCGCCACCAGCGCAGAGTATTCGTCTCCGACCTTCTCCGGATCCCCGCCGATGGTGCCGACAGACCACCGCCCGGAGACCGCCACGGAGTCATCGCGGTTCGGCCCGGCGTCATCCACATCTCCCGAAACACCGGCCACCACAGAGATGTAGCCGTTTGATATGCCGGTGAACGTTTGCGCAACGGCAGCGCCGCTGCCGAAGGCCACCAACGCAAGCGCCGCACACACCACCCCACAGAGACGTATGACTGGCAACGGGAATCCTCCCCTGTGTTCAGAAAAACGGGATTGACGAGCGCCCTGCAACTCTCTTTAGAAGCCCTTCCGTGTGATACGGATCTCCAGCTCACGGCTGGATTGTCCCGCCGGCGCGCGGAAACTCCACCTGCCGCCTGCGAGCGGGATTGTTTCACCGGTGGCCAGATCCGTGAGGGTTATCTCAAAGACTCGGACGAGCGCCGCCGTGTTCCCCCACTCCACCTGGACATCACCGGCCTGATAAGTGTCTATCCGTAGCGTCCAGACCGCTTCGTTGCCTATGCTGCGGATGTCGCGGGAATACAGGCCCGAATCCGCGCCCCAGTCGGAATGTGCGAAGCCGGCCACCGCCGAATAATCCGCAGGAGGGGGAAGCTCCACATCAAATGCGTCATAACCGTCACTTGCCGCGGCGCTCATCCCGAGCGTCGCCCTGGAAGCAGGCGCGTCTCCCTGACGCACGGAAAGAGTCCACTCCCAGCCGTTCGCAACATTCTGAATGCGGCGCCGGTCCCGCGGAGAACGCACGCGCCCTCGCGCATCGGTGAAGGCCGCTCCCCCGGCCGCAGCAGAAGAGCCCGCCAGGGTGAAAACGGCCGAAGCGTTTGAAGGATCCTGGCGCACAGGCGAGAAGATCATGGTCATCGTGGCGCGCGGATCATCAATACCGCTTAAAACCACCCCTGCTGAAGGACGGCGCACCCGGATCCAGTAGCCCTCCCACGGCTCCAGCATCGCGGACAGCAGGGCCACGCTGCGGTATTCGCCATCCCGGTAGCGGTAGATGAGGGAACTGATCCACCCGCGATCTATGGCCTGCGCCGCCGACAGCCAGGTTCCCATATAGCGGAACCGCAGAGCCGAGCCAGGCACCGGGAACGGATACGGGTTGCCGATCTGGTTCCACCCGCTCTTCAGATCCACCTCATACAGATA
>JBBFLP010000027.1:6328-11204 GCA_037478975.1 Armatimonadota bacterium | reverse complement strand
GCGTCCCCAGAACGGATGCAGGATCAGCCGAATCCGCCGCGAACGGGAAGGAGAACAGAAGCCGGTCGCCGGGATAAAGCACCTTCGGCTGGATGCTGAAGGTCACCTGCCGGCTTGCCGAAGCCGATCCCCCGCTGGAACCCGCAGTCACCAGCAGGCGGTGTCCTTCTTTTGCCGGCAGATCCGTGCGGCTCTCCGGACAGCCGGAGGTGTAGGTAAACTGCCAGGAGAACACCAGCTCTCCAGTGTCCGGGTTGAAGCTGAAATCCGACACGCGCGAGTCCGCCGGAGAGCCCCGGTAGATAGCCGTCTGCCCGTCCACGTAAGCAGAGACGCTGTCGAGAGAGACCCCTGGCATGCGGATCTCAAACAGCGGCCGGAGTGTGGAGATGACGTCACCTTCGCGCGGATTGTTGATGTGAATCGCCGAGACAGGATACTGGAGCGCCTTCTCGACATTCAGCAGGCCGTAGCCGTACAGGTTGTTCGGGCGGGGGATTCCGAGCGGTGTAGCCGTGTTGATCAATGCTTCGCGCGCAAGGGAAGCCGACATGCCGGCTGACATCAGCAGAGCGGCGGCGCCGGCGACATGCGGAGCGGCCATCGAGGTGCCCTGGAAGCTCTCGTAGGAGTCCGTGGGAACCGTGCTGAAGATGCCGCCGGGATCATTCGGGGCATCGGAAGAGGTCTGTCCTCCCGGCGCCGCGATATCTACCTCCGGACCAAAATTGCTGTACGTGGCCAGGGTCCCCAGGCGGTTGAGCGAGGACACCGCCATCGAATACTGGGAGCTGGCGGGGAAGGCAACCGGCCCGGAGTCATTCCCGGCGGCGGAGACCATCAGAATCCCCGAAGCGGCCACTTCAGCCATTTTGTCGTCGGCCGCCTGAGAGAACGGTCCGCCGATGCTCATGTTGATGATGTGCGCCCGCTGCACCGGCGGATTGAACCGGCCGTTCTGAGCAATGTCCAGCGCCTCAATGAGGTTATCGTAGGAAGACTGCGGAAAGATCTTCAGCGGGATGATGCGCACCCCGTTCCAACAGACACCCACCACCCCGATGCCGTTATCACCCTGGGCGGCGATTGTCCCGGCGACATGGGTACCATGGCTTGTGCCAGGCTCGGGAGTTGGATCCGCGTCATCCTCCGAGCAGTCGTAGCCCGGTAGAACCCTGCCCTGCAGATCCGGATGGTCCGCATAGACGCCGTCGTCAATGACCGCCACCCGGATGTTGGCCGACCCCTTCTGGATGGCCCAGGCACGGGGCATCCGTATCATCCGCATCCCCCAGAGCGAATCCCAGTAGGGATCGTTCGGAATGGCCTCCATCTTCTTGAGGTAGTAGTTTGGCTCGGCGGCCACCACGCGGGGATCCAGCAATGCCCGGCTGACCATCCCGGCCACATCCGCCGAGGCCGTCAGGGATTCCAGCAGATACCAGTGACGGACGGGCAGGTCTTTGGCTACGCGCGCGCCGAGCGACGCCGCGATATCCTCGATTTCAGAAGGATCCACGCTGGCCTTCAGCTTGACCATGATCTGTCCTGGAACGAACACGTTTCCGCCCTCACCGGCAGACCACGCCCGCCCCACGGCCAGAAGCGCCAGCACGAGGCACCCCGCCAGGGCCAAACCGCACAGTTTGGCCCGCGCCATCCTCACTGATCTCATAACGTCAATCCCCAAAGAGCCAGACATCCCGTCCGTACGGAGGACGCCCTTCAGCGCCTAACGATCCAGACGCATACCGGCCTTCCTCGAAGCAATCCATTCACAATCGAATCATCCGAAGACGCCGGTGGCACCGGCAGTCTTTCGCAGCATCCATCCGCCTTACGGAGGAGGCGGCGGGCCGGCCGCCACGCGGAACTGGCTGACCTCGCTGAAAATGTAGCGCTGTCCGCTGCCCGGATCAGGAATGGGACCAGGCCTGTCGCCCGAGTTGCGCGCGCCCACCCGCCAGTAGAGCGTCACATCCGCCAGCGCCGCAGCCGAGCCCAGATTCACATTCTCCAGCGAGAGAGGCTCCCCGTCCGAGAAGCGGCTGGCAGTCACCACAGGGCTCCGGTAGATGACGGTGCGGAAGGACGGGTCCCGGGATACCTCGACGATGTAGTTATCCGCGCCAAGCGTCGTGCGCCACTCGAAAGTCACATCCGCCGGATTCACCGCCGCGGAGTTGTAGGGCGGTTGAACAAGATCTGCGCGCAGAATCGGATCCAGAGGCGTCGCCACCCCGATGAGCTGAACCGGACCCTCCTCATAGATCCAGGTAAGCTGTCCGGCCGTGTTATCATCGCCACCCGTACCGACACCCTGCCGCCTGTACACCACGCTGGCGTGGTAAGTATAAGTCTGGCCCGGCTGCACGCCCGGATTGGTCCCATCCGTGGCTTCCGGCTCCGCGGTGTTATCCGTGCCGACCACCAGATAGCTGACGTCCAGCGGATCCGCCCCCGGAGCAAGCTGATAATCCACAAAGAACGGCAGATTTCGCGACGCCCCGAAGATGGGAGTGGACTGATCGCTGCGGTACACCTTGATCTGCAGGATATTGGCGTTCGTCACCCCAAAGCGCTTGGGATCCAGGGTGACACGAACCCCTGGCAGGCCCGTGGGAGTCGCCAGCGCCGGCGGAGCGCCTGCGGCCGCCTCCATCGCCGGCCCAGGGGTCTCGCCGTGCGAGCCGTGGCTTCCGGCGAGGGCCACCAGAAGACCGACACCCAGCACGAACCCCAGAATCTGCGCGGCGTTGTTCTTCTTGCGGCCGGCTCCGATTATGCCTTCGGAGATCCGCGTGACCGGCTCCCCGTAGGAGCCGCTGGCCACCGCGGGCAGGCGGAAAATGGCACGCGCTTTATCCTGCGGTTTAACGCCTTTCACCGCCGAGACCACCACGGCCGTGGCGTCATTGTTGGAAACCTCCGTCACGCGCAGCTTGCCGATCACCTCGTCATTGCGCGAGACAATCATCTCCATACCGCGCTGGATGCCGTCCTGCTCTCCCTTGTTGAGGAGCACGCGCCCTGTGCCCATCGCGTTCAGCACTGTGGCCTCGGGGATGATGTAGTCCACCATCCGGCGCACCGCCACATATGCGGCGTTGTTGATGGCCTCGGTGATCAATACGTCGTCATCGCCGGTGAATGTGGGCTGCGGTGTGGAGGCTCCCCGGGCGATGGCGCCGTTGATAGGTTCGCCGCTGGAGGCGTCGAGCATGCGGACAACGATCTCCACGCGCGCCTGCCGCGGACGATCGGTAATCTTGACCTCCCGCACCTCGCCCACGACGACGGCATCCACCCCGAGCCTCTCGCCGATGCGCATCACCCCGGTCAGGTTCAGCGGGTACTGCAGGTCCAGTTCGGTGCGGGCCTGCTCAACCTGCTGGCGCGTGGCCACGGTGAACTTGTTGGCGGTGGCTGTCATCTCCACGACCACCGCGTCCGTCGCCAGGCGGGAGATCATGGAATCTCCGTACTTGCTGACGTTCGCGAAGTCTATGACCGCCACATAGGTGGCCGCCTGCACCTGAGCCTGGACCGCCGTACAGGCGACGATCGTCATCAGGTGAGGGAAGACCATAATCGCGGTGAGGACCCGCGCAACGAATCGAAGTGCCAAACGTCTGCTCGCCTTACTCAACGATGTCCCTTCCTCCGGAACCGGGAGCGCCCCCGCACCGGGAACCTCTCGTAAGTGTCTGCCATCTCTAGATGTTTGCCGGACGCCCGCCGCTCTCCTTCAGGAAAGCCGGACAATTGCTCGCCTTCGTGCGCCGGAATCCGTGCGGCAAAACCCGGTTATGTTAGCATGCACTGCCGCCGCCATACAAACCGCAGGAGACCACACCCCGACGGCAATCCGTAAGCTGGATTCAGCCCGGAAGGGCTATCCGGAAGTGTCTCAACAGGCATCGCGCGCCAGCAGTGTGGACCACAACTCCCGGACGCGCTCCTGCAGGTCATCGAGGGAGCCGGAGTTCACCAGCGCATAGTCCGCCCGCCGCGCTTTCTCCTCCGCAGGCATCTGCACTGCGATGCGCCTCTCCGCATCCCGGACCGGCATTCTGCTCGAAAGACGATTCAACTGCTCGCCGTGTTCCGCAGTAACGGCCACGGTGCAGTCGAAGTCGCCCTCCAACCCCGCCTCGAAAAGCAGCGGAACCTCCGCCACTGCGACGCGCGTCCCCCTGGAGCGGGCACCATCCATCCACGCGAGGATCCGCCGGCGCACCTCCGGGTGGAGGATGTGCTCCAGCCTTAGCCGGGCACAATGGTCCCGGAAAGCGATGTCCGCGAGCTTTCTCCGGTCCACCCGGCCGGTTTCGTCGAAGACATCCTCCCCGAATTCCCGCCGGATGCGCTCCCGGATGCTCGCGTCACTGTCGAGCAACTCGTGGACGATAGAATCGGCCGAGATGGTGGCGGCGCCCAGGTCCTGCAGCATCTTGAGCACAGTGGTCTTGCCGCAGGCGATCCCGCCGGTCAACCCCACCCGCAGCATTCAGCCGCCCCCTTCAATCAAGACAGCGGGCCCCGGCAGAGGCTCTGCCAGAGGCCCGCCAAGACAGCAGCGGCCGTCGGCGCGCGGAGCCGCTCAGGAGCCGGATTCCTCCTCTTCGGACACTCCGGTCCCGGTTTCCTCCGCGGCAGAGGATGTCTCCTCCTCCACCTCTTCCAGAGCGGCATCGGACGGACCGCCCGGCTCCACAGCCAGGTCCAGCAGCTCCTCGTCCGTCAGGTCTCCGAACGCCTCCTCCTCGGCCTCTTCCATAGCACGGTCGCGGGCCTTCTTGCGCGACTTGGACTTGACCTTCATCTCCCGCTCGAACTCTTCGCGCTGCTGAGCGAAGGCGTCGCCCAGAAGATC
>JBBFLP010000027.1:3298-6228 GCA_037478975.1 Armatimonadota bacterium | reverse complement strand
CCCGACTCCAGGTTCATCTTCTGCACCACGACCTGGATCTTCTGACCCACCTTCACCACCTCGCTCGGATGGTTGATGCGGGTCCACGACATCTCACTGATGTGAAGCAGGCCGTCAATGCCGCCCAGATCCACGAAAGCGCCGTAATCCGTGATGCGGCGCACGATGCCTGTCCGCTCCTGACCCTCGGCCAGCGTCTCAAGGGTCTCGCTGCGCTTCTTCTCCCGCTCCTCGTCCACGGCCAGCTTGTGGGACAGAACCACTTTCCGGCGCTCGCGGTCCACCTCGATAACTTTGAGCGGGATGGACTGGCCCACATATTTGTCCAGATTCTTCACCCGCCCCGTCCCGACGTGTGAGGCCGGGACGAACCCGCGGATTCCGAGGTCCACTACGAGGCCGCCCTTGACCCGGTCCGTGACCATTGCAGTGATGGTGGAGCCGTCCTGATAGGCTTCCTGCACGCGGTCCCAGGCCACCTCGAAGTCAGCGCGCTTCTTGGAAAGCAGCAGGTTGCCCTCGCTGTTCTCCGTCTGCAGGACATAGACCTTGATGCGGTCGCCCACGGAGACGACGTCTTCGGGATTCTGGAAGCTGTCGCGTGTGAGCTCGTTCATCCGGATGATGCCTTCCGACTTCATCCCGACGTCCACCAGCACGCCTTCGCGGTCAATGTGCACGACAGTGCCTTCCACTACGTCGTGCTCTCGCAGGGACTGGAACGACCCGCCGTAGTCCACGCTGGTCTCGGGCATGGCGGCATTCAGCGCCTCTTCAAAAGCCCGCTGGTCATCCGCCGCGCTTCCAGCCGCAGCTTCCGGCGCGCTCTCCGCTTCCTGCCCGGCATCCGCAGAAGCCGCCTGAGCGGCGGCCTCCGGCTCCGGGCCGGATTCCTCCTGGCTGCCGGTCATCCGGTCTGCCGCATCCCCGGCCGGAACCTCTCCGGGCTCCTCCGGACCACCTCCACCGCCAGCCACTTCACCCGCTTCGTCGTCGGAGGCCATCCTCTGCCCGACTACGAACCACGGGTAGGCCTTGTCCTGGAACATACAGATACACTCCTCTCGGCAGGATGCAGCCGGCAACGCCTGACCGCACTGGAAACTTGCAGGTCCTGCCCGATTGCTATACTAGATGATCTCCGGCCGCAAGCAAGCCGGCTGCCGCCCTGCCGCTCGGACCGCCGTCCCCAGCCGGGCGCGCGCCCCTTTCCAGCATCGGGCCGCGCCGGGCAGCGGTATATTGTAGCAGAGTTTCAGCAGTTCGTCAGACTGTTCGACGTCCCCTCCGGATTTCCTGCCTGATGGTGAAAAACAGCCAAAGAAGGTGCCGTCAGGGGAAAGCTTCGCGCGGGGCGGGAAGGGTCAAGAGGCGGCGCAGGGCGACATATCCCGCCAGTTCGAGCCCGCTTTCACGTCCACAACAAGCGGCACGCTCAGGCGGCATACCCCCTCCATCTCGCGCCTGGCGAGAGAGGCGGCAGCCTCCACCTCGTCCTCTGGCGCTTCGAACACCAGTTCATCGTGCACCTGCAGGATCATCTGCGTGCGCGTTCCCCGAAGTTGCTGCTCCAGACGGATCATCGCCAGTTTGATGATATCGGCCGCGGAACCCTGAAGCGGCGCGTTGAAGGCGGCGCGCTCGGCGTTCATCCGGACGTTGCGGTCCCGCGCGTTCAGCTCCGGGATCCATCGTTTGCGGCCGAACATTGTGCGCACCCAGCCGGTCTCGCGAGCCTCCGCCAGGATGCGCTCGTTCAGTTCCCTGACCCGCGGGTAGCGCCGGAAGTAGGCCTCAATATACTCGCGCGCCTCTGCCTGGGAGACTCCCAGCTCACGGGCCAGCCCGAAGTCCGTTTTGCCGTAGAGCACGCTGAAGTTTATGGTCTTGCCTCTCCGGCGCATCTCAGGGTCAACTTCCTGCTCACTCACCCCGAACAATGCGCAGGCCGTGCGCGTGTGAATATCCTCACCTTCCACAAAGCAACGGGTGAGCTCCTCATCCCCGCTCAGGTGCGCAAGCAATCGCAGCTCGATCTGCGAATAATCCGCCGAAACAAGCGCCCACCCCGGAGGCGCCACGAACGCCGCACGGATCTCCCGGCCGATGTCCGTACGGATGGGAATGTTCTGCAGATTGGGGTCGCTGGAGGAGAGACGCCCTGTGGCGGCGCCGGTCTGGTTGTAGGAGGTGTGGATGCGTCCCGTGTCCGGCCGCACGAGCCTGGGCAGCGCATCCGCATAAGTCCCTTTGAGCTTGGAGAGTTCCCGCCACTGGAGCACCAGCCGGGCGATCTCGTAATCCACCGCCAGCACCTCCAGAGTCTCGGCGTCCGTGGAGTAGCCGGTCTTGGTGCGGCGTCCAGAGGGTAGTCCCAGCTTCTCGAAAAGCACCTCCGCGAGCTGCTTTGTGGAACCGATGTTGAATCGCTGCCCGGCGATTTCATAGATTGCGCTTTCCAGCGCGGCCAGTTCGGCGGCCATGCGGTCCGAAAGATCTTCCAGCCTGGCCCGGTCCACCATAACGCCCCTGCGCTCCATCGCGGCAAGCACTGGAGCCAGAGGAAGCTCAATGTCTCGGTAGACGCCTTCCAGATCCTCCGTTTTCAGGCGTCCCAGAAGCTCCCCCGCAAGTTCGCGGGCCACGCAGCCAGCCGCTCCGGGCGGGATGCTGTCCGGCCCGCCCAGATAGCGTCCAGCCAACCAGTCGAGTGAGTAGGAGCCACGCCCCGGTTGAAGGAGGAACCCCGCCAGCATAAGGTCATCCGCCTTAGCGCGGACGTCCACACCGCACGCGGTCATCAGGGAGCAGACCCGCTTCAGGTCGAAGGTGACCGGATGCGCATCAGGATCCTCCAGAAGCGGGCGAAGGCAATCCGGCGAAGCCCGGAATCCGTCGCCGGGATCAAGCCCCAGGCCGCCCTGTCCACC
>JBBFLP010000027.1:0-3198 GCA_037478975.1 Armatimonadota bacterium | reverse complement strand
GGCCGAGGCGAAATCCACCTCCAGCGGCACATCGGTCACGATGCGGCACAAACGCCGGGACGCTTCCAGTTGCTGCCGGGAGTCGCGGATGGCTTCTCGAAGTCTTTCCGGCTGAACTTCGTCCAGCCTGGCCAGCAGACCGTCCAGCCCCCCGAACTGCGCCACCAGCTTCGAGGCGGTCTTGTCCCCCACCCCGGGCACTCCCGGGATATTGTCGGTGGTGTCCCCCTTCAGGGCCTTGTAGTCCACGAACTGTTCTGGAGACAGCCCGAAGCGCTCCCGCACTGCCTGAGGGTCATAGATGGTGATGTCCGAGACCCCGCGGCCCGTGACGGCCACCTTCACGCGGTCTGAGACCAGTTGCAGTTCGTCGAGGTCGCCTGTGACCACCAGGACATCATAACCCTGCCGCTCCGCCAGCCGGGCGCACGTGCCCACGATGTCATCGGCCTCATACCCGGGTATCTCAAGCACCTGGAAGCCGAGCGCCCTTGCCAGCTCGCGCGCCAGGGGGGCCTGCTGTTTGAGCTCGTCAGGTGTGGGAGCCCTGGTGGCCTTGTAATCGCTGTATTCCTCGTGGCGGAACGTCTTCTCCGGGGCGTCGAAGGCGACTATGACGCAGTCGGGTTCTTCTTCCGCCAGAAGCTTCAAAAGCATGCCGGCAAAGCCGTACAGCGCGTTGGTGGGCAGCCCGTCACGTGTGCTGAGATACCGGATGGCGAAGAAAGCCCGGTAGAGCAGGCTGTTGCCATCCACCAGGATGCATTTCTTTCCGGCCACAGATCCTCCTAGCGCGCGGGCCCCAGAAGCTGCTCCGCGGGATCCGAATGCGCGTCGCTGCCCAGGTTGATATTGACCACCGGCCGCAGTTCCGAAGCAGCCTCGGCCAGCATCTCCCAGAAACTGCGCTTCACCCGCCAGATGCTCGGCCTGCCGGAGATGCCTCCGAGCCTGCCCGCCTCGTTGATGGCGTCCTGAAGCCCGCCGATGCGGTCCACCAGCTTCGCCCGCATCGCCTGCCGCCCCGTCATGACCCGTCCGTCCGCCACAGCCAGGAGTTGCTCCCGTGTCAGGCCCTTGTGCTTCCGGCCGGCCAGAACGTCATCCACAAACTGGTTGTAGATGTCCAGGATCATGCTCTTCGCCATCTGGCGCTCTTCGTCCGTGAGAGGGCGGTTCGGAGAGAACATGTCCTTATATTTGCCGCTCTTGATGGTCTCCGGGCGCAGGCCGATCTTCCCGAAGAGCTGGCTCATGTCCGTGGCCTGCAGGATGACGCCGATGCTTCCCGTGAGCGTGCCGTTCCCCGCGAATATCTCACTGGCTGCACTTGCGATGTAGTATCCACCGGAGGCGGCCACGTCCCCCATGGACACGACGACCGGCTTCCCGGACTCCCGGATGCGCAGGACCTCCCGGTAGATCTCCTGAGAAGCCGCGGCGCTGCCGCCCGGACTGTTGATGCGCAGCACAATGGCGCGCACGCCGGACTGCTGTTCGGCGGAGCGCAGGTCGGAGATGACCCGCTCTGTGGTCGCCGCCGCAGAACCGAACAGGCCTCCCTGAGACGAGCCGGACGTTATGGCTCCCTCCACATAAATCAGCGCAACCTTCGGGCCGAACGGTACGGAGCTGGCCTGCTTCCCGACGAGGGTCCCCACCGCCCAGGTGAACATCACAAACGCCAGCAGTGAAAGACACCCGCATCCCAGAAGCCACTTCCACCAGAACCCGCCCTGCCTGCGCGGTGGCTGCGCGTGCGCAGTCCAGCCTGGCTGCGCTCCGTGCTGCGGGAGCGGCGCCGCCGGAGGAGGTGGTGGCGGCGGAGGAGCGGCAGGTTCCTGCTGAAAGCCGCCTTCGGCTGCCTGTTGAGATGCGGCGGGCTGTTCCGGCTGCCGGGTGTTCTCGCTTCGGTCTTCCATAAGATTCCCTCCCGTTCCCGCACGAGTGCGGCAGGGGTATGATACCGGACTCGCCGCTCCGGGGCAAGGGCCGCCGGACTACGGGACACACTGACCCGGAAGGCATTGAGGGCTGTTTGCCAACGCGGCCGCGATGGTCCACAATTCGGCGCAAGGAGCCGCTCCTGATACGCTTCCAAGAAGGAGATCCGTCCCGGATGGCGACAAAGATCAAACCCCTGCTGCTCATAGTCCTCGCGCTGGTGCTCGTCTTGTCCCTGGCTTCGGCGGCGACGGAACCCTACGCGGACATCCGGGAGACACGGCTGGAAAACGGTCTGACCATACTGACCCGTGAGGTGCGGGCGGCGCCCGTTGTGTGTGTCAGCATCTTCTACGGAGTAGGGTCGCGCAACGAGCACACAGGCATTACGGGAGCCTCGCACCTGTTGGAGCATATGCTCTTCAAAGGCACAGATAAGTTCCCCAAGGGCTCCATCGAGACCCTGGTGCGCCAGCGGGGCGGAGTCAGCAATGCGGCCACATCTACAGATTTCACTTATTACTGGCACCTCATCCAGAGCGACTATCTGGATCTGATGCTGGAGATCGAAGCGGACCGGATGCGGGGAGCACTTATCACTCCGGAGGACCTTTCCTCCGAGATGGTGGTGGTCCGCTCCGAGCTGGAGGGACGCGAGAACAGCCCGGATACGCTACTGTATGACCTGGTCAACGCCACCGCATTCACCGCGCACCCCTACCAGTGGCCCATCATCGGCTGGCGGAGCGACGTGGAGGGTATGAGCAGGGACCAGATCTATGCGCACTACCGCACGCACTACCTCCCCGGGAACGCCACGGTGGTACTTGTGGGCGATTTCGACCCGGATGAAGCCGTGGAAGCGGTGCGCAGGCACTTCGGCGGCATCCCGGCATCCCCCCTGCCACCTCCCGTCCACACCGTCGAGCCGGCCCAGCGGGGGGAACGGCGGGTGACGCTCGAGGGTGAAGGGTCGCTGGAGCGGGCTCTGCTGGCCTGGCGCATTCCGGAGGGTACCCACGAAGACATCCCCGCGCTGGACGTGCTGGAGCAGGTCCTTTCGGGAGGACGGTCCAGCAGGCTTCACCAGGCGCTGGTGGAATCCGGGCTTGCCACGGCGGTCTGGGCCTATTCGGCAAGCAGGAAAGATCCCTCGCTGTTCTATATCGGCGCTACGGCGCAGCAGGGACGGACCGCCCGGGAACTTGAAGATGCGATCCTGCAGGAGATCCGGCGCATCCAGGAAGAGAAACC
>JBBFLP010000026.1:0-19381 GCA_037478975.1 Armatimonadota bacterium | reverse complement strand
GCGAGAGGCGAGAGCATCAGACTCCTGTTGGTCTGCTTGGCGTCTGTCTTCTGAGCGCCCGGCCGCACGAATATCTTGCCGTTGAATACGGAGCGTGACCGGCCGTCCAGCACAGCCTTGTATAGCTCGTGGCTTTCGCAGTTGGGACTGGCGTGGTCAATGGCGGTATGGTTGTCCACGTGGCGGTCGCCATCCACCAGGGTGAGGCCATTCAGAGTCGCCTCACAGCGCTCACCCGCCAGAAGGACATTCAGATCGTTGCGGACGAGCAACCCTCCGGTGTTGACGGCCGTGAACGAGACCCGGCTGCCCTCTTCCTGACGCGCCTCCACGTGCGAGACGTGGAACGCGGATGGCGACTCCATCTGAAGCCTGTAGCAGTCTACCACGGCATCCCGCCCGGCAAAGATCTCTGAGACCGTATTCGTGA
The DNA here is from genome assembly GCA_037478975.1 of Armatimonadota bacterium. GTDB lineage: Bacteria > Armatimonadota > UBA5829 > DSUL01 > DSUL01 > CALCJH01. The sequence continues at coordinate 18,951 of JBBFLP010000026.1, read as the reverse complement.
AATAGCCGCCGCACTCCAGCGAGGCGTAAGTCTCCACGAACGTGACCGCTGCACCCTCTTCCACGATGATCAGGTTGCGAAGATAGCTTCCGGCACCCTCCTGAGTGGCAAGGAAGAGCAGATGCAAAGGCAACTCCAGCTTCACCCCCGCTGCTACGCGGATGAAGGCTCCTTCGCGAAGAGCCGCGCTGTTCTGGGCGGTGAATCCGCTGAACTCCGGGCGCGCAAGCTGCCCGAGGCACCGCTCGAAGCTACCGCATCCTCCGGCAAGCCCCTCCGCCAGACTGGCCACAACGAGCCCCGGCACAATCCCCGGCAAGAAAGAGAGATCCGGATCAAACCGGCCATCCACGAAGACCAGACGCGGCCAATCTGGCGACTCATAGAGGAAGGAGGAAATCTCCTCCTCCCTGAGCTTCCTGCCCAGACCACTCGCGACGGGCAGGAAGACACGACGCACCAGCCCTGAAACGTCCGTATACTTCCAGTCCTCATTCCGGCGTGTGGGGAAGCCCTTCTCCGCAAGGGCGCGGCGCCCCTTTTCCCGCAACTCGGCCACTACCGGAGCAACGGGGCCGGACGAGCGCTGGAAGCTCTCCAGCCATTCCAGATGAGGGGACAGATCCTGCTTGACGCTTGAATCAGTTCCTGGCAATGTCGGATGACACCTTTCTTGACAGCGCCCGGGCGGGAAGTATCAGAGCCGCCCGGTGAACGCCTCCGAGATCTCAGAAGCTGCAGCTTCCTCCTTGATCCAGTCGTAGCCACGCTCCTCCAGCTGAAGAGCAAGATCCTTGTCGCCGGATTTCACGATCCGCCCCTGATACAGGACGTGGACGAAATCCGGGACGATGTAGTTGAGCAGCCGCTGGTAGTGCGTCACCACCAGCATGGACCGCTCCGGACTCCGCAGGCTGTTCACACCGTCAGCCACTATGCGCAGCGCATCAATGTCCAGTCCCGAGTCGGTCTCGTCCAGGATGCCGAGATCCGGCTCCAGCATCGCCATCTGGAAGATCTCGTTGCGCTTCTTCTCGCCGCCAGAGAAGCCCTCGTTCACGTCCCGCTCGATAAGACTCTGATCCAGCTGCACCAGCTTGCTCTTCTCGCGCACCAGGTCCAGGAACTCGAAGGAATCCAGAGGCTCCAAACCCCGGTGCTTGCGGATCTCATTCACACCCGCCCGGAGAAAGGTCGCGTTGGTGACGCCGGGAATCTCTATGGGATACTGAAACGCCAGGAAGATGCCCTCCCGGGCCCGCTCCTCCGGCTCCAGTTCGAGCAAATTCATTCCTTTATAGATGACCTCGCCTCCGGTCACCGTGAATGCCGGGTGACCGGCAAGCACGTGAGCAAGGGTGCTCTTCCCGGAGCCGTTCGGGCCCATAACGGCGTGGACTTCACCGCGGTTGATGGTCAGATCGAGACCCCGCAGGATCTCCTTCCCTTCCACCTCCGCCCGGAGTCCTCTGATCTCCAGAAGCACGCGAGAATCCTGAGACACTGTCAACCGACACTCCCTTCCAGACTGACCTGAAGCAGCTTGGTAGCCTCCACCGCAAACTCCATCGGCAGCTCGCGGAAGACTTCCTTGCAGAAACCGTTGATGACCATCGAGACCGCGTCCTCCGCCGAGAGTCCTCGCTGGCGGCAGTAGAACAGCTGCTCCTCGCTGATCTTGGACGTGGACGCCTCGTGTTCCACGCGGGCCGTGTTGTTCTGCACCTCGATGTAAGGAAACGTGTGCGCACCGCATTTGTCTCCGATGAGCATCGAGTCGCACTGAGTATAGTTGCGGGCGTTCTCGGCGCGCGGCAGCACCTTCACCAGCCCGCGGTATGAGTTCTGGCCAAACCGGGCCGAGATGCCTTTCGAGACAATGGTGCTCCGGGTGTTCCGGCCGATGTGGATCATCTTGGTCCCGGTGTCGGCCTGCTGGTGGTTCGTGGTGAGCGCCACCGAGTAGAACTCTCCCACCGAGTTATCCCCCTGAAGGATGCAGCTGGGATACTTCCAGGTGATGGCGGAGCCGGTCTCCACCTGCGTCCAGGAGATCTTGGAGTTCTCGCCCGCACACTTGCCGCGCTTGGTCACGAAGTTATAGATGCCGCCCCGGCCCTCCGCATCGCCGGAGTACCAGTTCTGGACTGTGGAATACTTGATCTCGGCATCCTTCAGGGCGATCAACTCCACCACGGCGGCGTGCAGCTGATTCTCGTCGCGGCGAGGAGCAGTGCAGCCTTCCAGATAGCTGACGTAGCTGCCTTCATCCGCAATCAACAGTGTCCGCTCGAACTGCCCCGAACCGGCGGTGTTGATGCGGAAATAAGTGGAAAGCTCCATCGGGCAGCGGACGCCCTTCGGGATATAGCAAAACGACCCGTCGCTGAAGACCGCGGAGTTGAGGGCCGCATAGAAGTTATCTGTGTACGGCACCACGCTTCCCAGATACTTCTCCACCAGCTCCGGGTGACACTTGATGGCCTCCGAGATGGGGCAGAAGATGATGCCGTACTTCAGCAGCTCCTCCTGGAAGGTGGTAGCTACGGAAACGCTGTCGAACACGGCATCCACCGCCACCCCCGCCAGACGCTTTTGCTCTGAAAGGGGGATGCCCAGCTTCTCGAACGTCTCCAGAAGCTGCGGGTCCACCTGGTCCAGACTGTCCAGCGCCTTTTTCTGCACCGGAGCGGAGTAGTAGATGATATCGTTGTAGTCAATGGGCGAGATGCGCACGTTCGGCCACCGCGGCTCCTCCATGGTGAGCCAGTGCCGGTATGCCTTCAAACGCCACTGAAGCATGAAATCCGGCTCGCCCTTCAGCTCGGAGATGCGCCGGATGATGTCCTCATTCAGCCCCTTCGGCAGAGTCTCCGCCTCTATGTCCGTGACGAAACCGTATTTGTATTCGCTCTCAGCCAGAGCCTTGATGTCCATAGTCTTCCTGCGCCAGTTCCTCGATGCCAGTCCGTTGAGTTCCCGGGCGAATGAAAATGGCTAATGTTCGGGTAAGCTTAGCCTTTGCCGCCCATGAGACGGCCCGGCGTCGCTGTTTCTTGCAACAGAAGCAGGTTATCCCGGAGTTCCCGGCCGCGCCACACCAGAGGAGGGGACACGGCGGCAGTCAGTCCTTGTAGGGGTCGTATTCGTCCTCGCCGGCCATCACCACGCCGATGGGCCGCAGCACGTGAAGGATCTCCAGCGTGTCCCGATGCGCATCCAGCACCGTTTCCAGCTTGCGGTAGACCATCGGGGCTTCGTCCGTTCCGGCTCCGCGAAGCTCCACCCCGAAGCGGCGGACCGCCTCTTCCATCTCCCGGCGGCTGATCTTTCCACCCGTGCGCTGTCTGGTGCGCCAGTTCATCTTTCCCGCCGCCTGGGTGCGGCTCATGACCCGCCCTGCGCCGTGGACCGTCGAATAGAGCGCCTCACGGGATTCCGCCGACTCCTTGCCCCTGACGATGACCGAGATATCGCCCATCGAGCCCCCGATAAAGCCGAGCTGGCCGGGAAAGCAAGGTGTCGCGCCCTTCCGCACCACCCACGCTTCCTGACCGGCCAGGTCTCCGGTCGGAATCTTCTCCCTCCAGGCAAAGTTGTGATGATTGTGCACTTCAAACGTGCTCCGGGCCTCCAGAATACGCAGGACCTGATCCGTTACGATATCGCGGCCCGCGTAAGCATACCTTCCGGCAAGCTTCATCGCGGCGATGTACGCCTCTCCCAGCGGGCTGCGGGCAGGAATGATCGTGGGAGGCTGGTCCATATTCTCCCCAGGGGCCTTAGCATCGAAGGGGCGATTCTTCGCCAGGTTCAGAAATCCGGTGGCGGTCTTGTGCCCGAAGCCGCGGCTGCCAAAATGCACCGCCACCCAGATGTCCTCCGTCTCCGGCTCCACCAGGATATCCACGAAGTGGTTGCCCGCGCCCACCGTCCCAAGCTGCTGATAAGCCAGCTTCTTCAGACTCAACAGCTCGGGGACATTACGCCACGTCTCGGACTCGAACAGCTCGTGATCCACCGGGGCCGGGTTCTTGCGTCCGATGCCAAAGGAGATCTCCGACTGGATGCGGTCCAGGATCTTGTGCAGGCGCGGCTGGACGTCCTTGAGCTTGAGGTCAGTGCGCACGGCCTTGTTGCCGCAGGCGATGTCATACCCCACCCCGGAAGGACTGACGTGGTCCAGATACGCAACCACTCCCCCGATCGGCTGCGAATACCCCTTATGGTGGTCTGCCATCAGCGCCGTGTCCGCCACGCTGCCGACGCTGCGGCACCGCACCATCTGATCCACCGCCTCGGGATCAGGAGTTCCCCAGACTTTTACTCCCTTCACGACCTGATACATTCGTGCGCCCACTGTCAGGCCCGGCCCTCCAGCGTGGCGGCGAGGGCCAGCAGGAAGTCTCTATTGTCGGCGCTGGCGTAACGAAGCTCGCCGCCCATCCGGCTGAAACTCTTGCAGAAGCGGATGTAGTAGTCCGGCGAGCTTTCCGGTGGCTCGCCTTTGCTCCAGTCCCAGCGGCTTTCCGCCAGGTCCACCACGGTGATGAAATGATTGCGGATGGGCTCACCCCGCTGAAGCGCCAGGTTCTGAGCCATTGAGAAAGATTTCTCGAACACCATCGGCGACATGACCGCCGATCCTATTGAGAGATATACCCCTCCCTCAAGCCTGCTTACCGCCCCGGCGAATGTCAGAAAATCCCGCTCGGCCGCGCGCCCGATACAAGCGCCGCAGTTCATAGGATGGTTGTAGATGATGTCGTGCCCGAACATAGGATGCCCCGTGAGCGGCACACCCAGTTCGAAAGCCGCCGCCTGCAGACTGAAGCGCTTCCAGGGATGCGGCACGGATATCGGGCCGGGCGGCAGGGAGAAACAGCGGATCATCGCAAGCAAATCCGCTGCCGCAGCTGCCTGTGCCGGGTCGCTGCCGAGGCGTTCCCGGACCTCCTGCTGGAGTTGGTCTTCAGAAGGCAGCACCAGCCCTTCGTTGCTGATGAAGGCTCCGACCGACTCACCATATCCCCTACCCTGCCACGCTCCCGCGTTGATGGCAAGGTTGACGTAGAAGCCTGTCTCCTCCCAGTTCCCGAATTCACCCCGGGCGACGCCTCCACGGACGTCCTCGCTGGACGCGCCCTGATAAGCGAACTCCCAGTCGTGGATGATGGCCGCCCCGTTGGTGGCCAGGTGGGTGACCCACCCTTTCTGGATGAGGTGCGCAAGGAGCGGGCCGAGCCCGTTCTTGATGCTGTGCGCACCGAACGCCAGCATGACAGGCCGGTCTTCTGCACGGGCGGCGAGGATCCGCGAGGCAGTCTCCCGCGCCACTTTCCGTGCCAGCTCTGACAGATTCTCTGGCTCGGCGTCCAGTGGAACGGCATCGCGCTCGATCTGGACCTTATTCGCGCGCTCGGCCAGGGGACGGAAGCGCACGCGGCTGCGGTCGAGAGGCTCAGGGCGCATCTCAGGCGGCCCCCAGCAGCTGCAGGAGACAGTTCATCTGCGAGAAGTCGGGAATGACCATGACGGCCCCTGCCCGGATCAGTCTGGGGCGCTTGGAGAGATTCGCTCCGTAGCGGCGCACCTCGTCGCTTGCGACCCCCACGGCCAGCCCTCCGCGCTTACGTGTCTCGCGGATCTCTACCGGGCCGTCGCCGAAAGTGACCAGTCCGGCGCGTGGAGCGCCCTCAATGTCCCTCATTATGCGTTCCAGCACCAGGCGCTTGGCCTCCGCTCCGGGATCACCCACGCTGCCGTAGATGCGGCCTTCGAACAGATGCGCATAGCCCAGCGCCGCCGCCTCTTCCTCCACGTCGCGCTGGTCGGTGCCGCTGGCGAGGTACAGCTTGACTCCTGCAGCATGCAGCCGCTCCAGAAAGGCTGGCGCGTTCTTGACAGTAACGTCTTCCACCGACAGCTCGCCCCGTTGGAGTTTGGCCACCCGGCCGCGGACCATCTTCATCAGATCCTCGTTGTAGATCGCCTTGTACCCGGCCGCGTCCAGAATCTCCTCCTCCGGTACGCATCCGAATTCCCGAACAATGTCAATGAGCATCTGCATCTGGGTGATGGTCTGCACACCCGTGGTCTTGTCTATGAACTCCCGTACGCGATCCAGCACACGGTGGTATAGCGACTCATCGGCGCCCTCGAAGCGCGGCCCGAGGACCGCGCGAACCATCATAGGCTCCATGATCTCCTCCCACCCCTGCCGGAGGGTGGAGATGGTGCCGTCATGGTCAAAGATGGCGTGAGTCGGGCGGAATCCTTCCGGGATCTGCGTCACGACTTCGAACTCTGTCCCGGGGAGGTAGCGCGCGCGGCGGATATCTTCGGCAAGCTCCGGGAAGTAGACATAGTCCGGGTCTGACCCCACCTCCAGAATCTCTGCAGGCGAAGCGGTGCCTGTCTGCCGGAGCTTGCGCACCGTGACCGAGGCCGCGAAGTTCCCCAGCAAAGCAGCCCCCCCCGGAGGACACCCCGCCGCCAGCGCGGCTGCCGCTCCTGCCAGGAAGCTGTCCCCGGCGCCCACGGGATCCGTCCGGGAAAGGACCTGAATACCCGGAATCTCCTCAATGCCGCCCGAGTGGCAGACCACGCATCCCCGTTCCCCCCGCGTGACGAACACGATCTTGCCTGTCTTCTTGTGCAGCTCCGATGCCGCCGCCAGCACGTCTTCGCGGATAACAAGCGCGCCCGGCGGAGTATCGCGCCCGCAGAGCCGCACGGCTTCCCGGTCATTGACCTTCAAAGTGGCGTCCGGGTATTCGGAGCTCCAGTGCCTGCTGTCCACAATGAAAACCGTTTCCGGATGGCGGCGGATGAGGTTGCGAAGGCCTTCGCGGAACTCCTCTGTGTGAATCCCCTGCAAGACCTGCTGGTTCACAACGACAAGATCGAACTCCCCCAGCCGCGCCTCCAGCTTCGTGAGCAACTCGGTGCTCCGCTCCGTCGGCAGAGAATTGAAATTCCCGAAATCTATGCGTTGCTGCTCGGTATCCGCGATATGGGGTTTGATGTAGGTCAGCGTGGCCCAGCTCTCAGACTCCGTGAGCAGACCTCTAACGTCTACCCCCTTCTCCTGGAGCAGCCGGAGCATCTCGTGACCCCAGGGGTCGGCCCCCACGACTCCAAATGCGGCCACCTGACCGCATCCGAGATCTACCAGATTGCTCACCACATTGCCCGCCCCTCCCAGCGAGCATCGTTGCCACTGGACGGGCAGCGTGTCCAAACCGGTCTCGACGGACGGCTCGCTGCGAGACATGTTGATGAACCAGTAGACATCCAGACAGTAGTCGCCCACCACTGCGATGCGAGTACGGCGGATATCCTGCAGAAGAGATTCAAGTTCGTGACGGGTCATAAGCCTGAGAAAAACCAGCGCGAAAGAGCGTCGAAGAAGCGCGGCGCCACCAGCAGGCGCCGGTGTATCATAGTCGAGGCCGCCACCAGCTATCAACCATAACGGCGCGCCTCTGGAGCCCACTCGCTATGACGGCAGAAGAGATCCGGCAACACCTTGTGGAAGTCCGCACCCACCTGGAAGACGAACTTCTTCCCTTCTGGTTGAAGCGGGGCGTGGATGAGGAGTACGGGGGGTTCCTCACCTACTTCGACCGTGATGGTAATCCAACGGGCGAGACCGTGAAGACCCTGCTCTGCCAGGCCAGGATGATCTTCAGCTACTCGCTGGCTCACAGGAAAGGCTACGGCAACGGAGCCTTTCTGGAACGAGCCCGTCAGGGAGTGCAGTTCGTCATCAGACACTTCTGGGATGAAACGCACGGCGGCTGGTTCTGGACCGCGGAGCGGGATGGGACGCCGCTCGATCGCAAGAAGATCGTCTACGGCCACAGCTTCATCATTTATGCCTTCGCGGAGTTCCACCGGGCCTGTGGGGATGCTGTAGCCCTGGAGTGGGCTTTCCGGACGTTCGATCTGCTCCAGGCGCGCGCTGCGGACGTTCTGCACGGAGGCTACTACGAGTTCTTTGAGGAAGACTGGCGCCACACACCGCCGGGCGTCTACGGTGGAGACCGCAAGTCGCTGGACGTTCATATGCACCTGATGGAGGCGTTTACCAATCTGTTTGCCGCCTCCGGCCATCATATCCATCGCAGGCGCGCCAGGGAGGTGCTGGAACTCATCTATTCCCGGATGCTTCACCCGAAGCACGGAACCGGGATCGCTCAGTTCACACCGGACTTCCATCCGCTGCGGGCCATCATCTTCAAAAATGTGTGGGGATCGGACCGCGACGTGGACGACCCGGAAGGACGCCCTCTGGACAACACTTCGTACGGGCACAACGTGGAGCTGGGCTGGCTGACGACGTGGGCGGTGGATGTGCTCGGCCTTGACCCGGCGGATTACTATCCGAAAGTCCGCCGCCTGTATGAGCACTGTTTGGAGTATGGGATAGACCGGGAGCTCGGCGGCGTCTGGTGCGAAGGGCCGCACGCGGGGCCTGCACGCGAACGTAACAAAGAGTTCTGGCAGCAGGCGGAGACGCTAGTCGCTATGGTGGACGGCCTCCAGCGCTTCGGGGACCTGCATTTCTGGGAAGGGTACCGCAATGTCCACCGGTTCGTCTTTGACCACGTCATCAATCACCAGGTGGGAGAATGGTATGCGCTGCTGGGGCCGGACAACCGCGTTATCTGGGATTACCTGGGACACGCGTGGAAGATCAACTACCACACGGTAAGGTCAATGATCGAGTGCTCTGAGCGGCTGGCAGTCCTGGAAGAAGCAGCCGGGAGCGGATAACGCGGGTTAAGCCCGCACGACTCGCCTCTGACGCATGCGGTCCAGCGCCACCGCCAGGACGATGATCCCGCCAGTCACGATCTCCTGAACCCAGTTGGGCAGCCCCATCTGGGAACAGCCGCTGCGGATGACCGTCATAATGAGGGCGCCCACGATGCTTCCCAGAACAGAGCCCTCCCCACCCGACAGGCTGCCTCCCCCGATAACTACCGCGGCGATGACGTCCAGCTCCAGCCCCATCGCCACCGTGGGATCCCCCACGGTCAGGCGGGAAAACTGGAGCACTCCGGCCGCTCCTGCGAACACCGCCGCAAGGGTATAGACAGCCACCTTCACCCTCGCCACCGGTACGCCGCTGAGGTGAGCAGCCTGCTCGTTGGAACCCACGGCGAAGATGTGCCGGCCCAGCTGCGTCCGGCGCAGGAGCAGGGACACCAGGAGCGCCAGCGCCAGCATCAACCAGACGCCGGCCGGAACCAGCATCCACTTCTGCTCAGGCCGCAGCGCGGCGAGGAGGTCAGCCAGCCAGGTAAGGGGAGCATCTATTTTCTGCTCCCCTGCCAGTCCCTTGGCCGCGCCGCGCACCACAAGCAGGGTGCCTAGCGTCACGATGAACGGCACCACACGCAGTCCGGCGATGAGGACCCCGTTCAGCAGGCCGCAGAGCGATGCTGCCACAATGCCAACAGCAGCCGCCGCAGCCGGAGGAGCGTCCCTCCCCAGCATAGCCGCCACAATCACCGTGGTCAGCGCGATGACAGACCCCACTGAGAGGTCAATACCGCCGGAGATGATCACCAGCGTCATCCCCAGCGCGGCCACGCCGACAATGGCGGTCTGCCGGAGGATCTGCTCCACGTTGCGCGCGGAGTGGAACGACTCCGGGCCGATGAGGGCGAACAGCAGATATACACCCGCAAGCCCGGCGACAGGCCCCAGCCACTTCACTCCAGGGGCCTTCACCGCAAACCCTTTCCAGACAATGACGGGGGTGCTACTTCAGCCACTGGTCCAGATCGGGCTTCAGCAACTGCTGGATCTCAGGCTGCTGCATGTTCTGGCGGGTGACCAGCGTCACTCCGGTGTCAACGCGGCGGGGAACTTCTTTCCCGTTCAGGTGGTCCACCAGAGTCTTTACGCCGAGATAACCCATCTTGAAGGGATCCTGCAGAACCAGGGCGTCAATCTCTCCCGCTGAGAGGGCCTGGACAAGCTTCTCCGAAGAGTCGAAACCGATGAACCGGACCGTTCCGGCCAGCTTTGAGTCCTGCAATGCCCGCAGCATTCCGAACGTGGTGGACTCGTTCGGGCAGAAGATGCCGTCAATGTCCAGCTTCCCGCCTTTTTTCAGCGGGGCGAGCAGATTCTCGCTGGCGCGGTAGGCTGACTCCGTGGTCGCTCCGCCATACTGGTTGGCGCTGACCACCCGAATCCCCGGATGCCGCGCTATCTCATCTAGAAAACCCTTCTCGCGGTTTGTGGTGCTGGCGGAGCCCTCCTGATAGCGGAGGACCACGATGCGCCCTTTGCCGTTCAGCAATCGGGCCATCTCCTTGCCAGCCAGCTGACCGCCTTTGTAGTTGTCGGTGGCGACGAAGCTGATATGTTCGTCACCCTGCAGGTCGGAGTCAATAATGACGACGGGGATATCCGACCGGACCGCATTCGAGACCGCCGGACGCAGCGCCGTGTCGTCCAGCGGCGCAAGAACGATGCCTGACACCCCCCGGGTGACGAAGTTCTCGACCACTGCGATCTGCGCCTCGCGGTCGTCCTCCTTCAGCGGCCCCTTCCAGATGACCTCGATGCCCGTCTCGCGAGACGCTTTCACTGCCCCGGCGTGCACCGACTTCCAGAATTCGTGGGTGGTGCCTTTCGGAATGACAGCGATTGTGTATTTCGCGTTGCCAGCGCCCTGATCGCCCGCTCCCCCTCCCGCAGGTTCACGGGATCCGCATCCTGCGGCCACCGCAGCGGCCATCGCCAGCGCAATGAGAACATTTGTGCGAGCCATTCACGCCTCCGTTTCAGTTTCCGGCAGCAATTCTCATTAGCCAAACCGCAGCCCGAGTCCTCCGGTGTGAGCCTTAGCCATCTTGCAGATAACCTTTCCGGACTGACTCTGCGATCAGGTCCTCGGCAAACGCCCAGAGTTCCGGCGCACCGTCCCGGATATGAGCGTTGCGCTTCAGAACCTGGCTGCGGCGGACACCGTGCCTGCGCCAGGCTTCTCCCTTCGTGTAATAGTTGTGAAGCAGGGGTTGAAGCCGGTCCAGCGCCGCCGCGAAGCGCGACTCAGGGGTCTGCATCCCTTCGAACTCCTCCCACAGCGCCCGGACCTCTGCGGCCTGCTCTTCAGGAAGCAGCCCAAAGAGCCGGTCTGCGGCGGCCTCCTCACGAGCGGCCTTGTCGCGGTGAGCTTCCTCGTCGTAGCAATAGGTGTCGCCCGCCTCTATCTCCACGATATCGTGAACGAGCAGCATCTTGATGACCCGCAGGACGTCAAGATCCGCGGAATCGGCATACTCATGCAGGAGCATTGCCATCAGACAGACGTGCCAGGAGTGCTCTGCATCGTTCTCGTAGCGCGTCCCATCCATCAGTAAGGTCTGACGGAAGACGTTCTTCAAGCGATCCACCTCCCGCACGAAATCAATCTGCCTCTTCAACCTGGCATTTTCCAACAGAAGCGCAACCTCCTTCGCAGACGACTTCAGGGGCCGCGCCGGCTTGCAGCCGGGCGGCCCCCTCAGCAGGTGTCCGTAAGCCGGGTTCTGTTTTATGCGGCCATCTGTCTGGACTCCGGCTTGCGCCGGAGTTCAAGCGGCGTCCTGCGGAGAGCCCCCGCGGGCAACGGAATGCGGGCCCTCCTCTGCCTTGCACCGGGTGGGGTTTACCCAGCATCCGCCTCTCGGCGGATCTGGTGGTCTCTTACACCACCGTTTCAGCTTTTCCGGGCAACGCGGCTACAACCGGTTGCCTTGGGAGTTTTCTTTTCTGTGGCACTTTCCATATGCCGGTCAGCGCCGGCACTCCGGACGTTATCCGGCACCCTGCCCTGCGGTGCCCGGACTTTCCTGCAGACGCGCATCGCCTCGGCTTTGCGCGCCCGCCGGCCGCTCGACATCTGCATGATAGCTGACATCTGCAGGTCTAGCCGAGTTCCCCATCGGATGGTATCACGGCGCCAGATCCCGCAAAGGCGCCAAGGCCGGAATCGCCGACAGAATACGCCCGAGCGCTGCGGCATAGAGGAGAGCCATGAGTGCCATCATTGCTGCTCCTGCCAGGATGCTGGCCAGTCCCAGACCGCGAGCCCCCTTGGCCAGAGCCACAATACCGAGAATAATGCCCCCTGGTGGAAAGCACAATAGAACACTCAGGAGCCCGGCAGTTCCATATGCAGCTGCGGCCGCCGCCCTGGCGGGATCAGTCAATCCTGCGGCAAGGGCCTTGCCGCAGGCACGGCAAAAATAGTCTCCCGGTGTGATGGAGACCTTGCAATAAGGGCATGCAGCAGTTCCGGGTGGCACTGCGGAGGCTGCCGGAACCCCCGCATTCGGCGCGGGGCGCGCCGAATGCGCGATAGAAGGGGGCGGTGAGGATGGCTGCAGTCCCTGCGTTTTACCGCAGCGCGGGCAGTTGCGGGCTCCGGCCGCAATCTGCGCCCGGCAGTAACGGCAGTAGACAGGAAACATGTCGTCTGTCAAGTTCTTTACACTCCATCCGGGTGGCGATAACCGGCTGCATTTCCACCGGAATGTTTACCGAAACTCCATCCCGGGGTAATCGCGTATTGATTGCCGTCGGCTTCCCTGCGGCAAGATGTCGCGCAGTTTATTGGACAGAGCGCGATCATCCGAAGTATACTGCACGGCGCCGGCGCATCCCGGGCAGCAATGGCCCGGCTGCCTTACCGAGAACAGAAGCACTTCCCGATGACCGGATCCGAAACAGCAGCCAAAAAAGAGTTCGAAGAGCTGGTCCTTCCACTCCTCGATAGCCTTTACTCCGCGGCGCTGAGGATGACCCGCAACTCCTCCGACGCCGAAGACCTGGTCCAGGAGACGGTCTTGCTCGCGTTCCGCAACTTCCACCAGTTCCAGTCCGGAACCAATATCAAGGCGTGGTTGTTCCGAATATTGACGAACACCTTCATCAACGGGTACCGCAAAAAGTCAAAGGAACCGGAACGTGTGGACCTGCCGGATGTCGAGGATTTCTACTTCCTTAGCGAGGTCCGGCGGCAAAGCGAATCGGCGAGCGATCCCGAGATGCAGGTGCTCAACAGGTTCCTGCACGAGGATATCATGGCGGCGATAGACCGTCTCCCGGAAGAGTTCCGGCTGGTGGTGGTCCTGAATGCAATCGAAGGGCTGGCTTACCAGGAGATAGCGGACATCCTGGGCATCCCCATCGGCACGGTCCGGTCCAGATTGTATCGCGGCAGGAAGCTGCTTCAGAAGTATCTCTACGAACAAGCTCGCGAAATGGGATATGTCGCATCGAGTTAGGCAGATCAACTGCGCTGAAGCCGTCAGCCGCCTCTATGATTATCTGGACCGGGAGGGTCCGGCTGCGTCGCTTGAGGAGGTGGAGGTTCACCTGGACCTCTGCCGCCACTGTTGCAGCAGATTTGCTTTCGAGGCGCTTCTCTGGCAGCGTGTAAGAGAAGAAGGCCGCGGAGAAAAATGCCCGGAAGAGCTGAAGGCTAAAGTCCGGGCCCTTCTTGAGAAGTATTGAAAGTTTGCTTCAGGCACCCTCGGCAAGCTATGTCTACGTTGACGCCACGGTTCCCCTCCGCGGTGTGACCCCCGTCTGGGAGACAGATCCCCCGGTCTCGGTGAAGCGGGTTGCTAGCTTGGAGGCAGGAGACTCCTGCAATATCACCCACATTTCGTTTTCCGTGCACGCGGGCACGCATCTGGACGCTCCGTGCCACTTCCTGCCGGAAGGGTCTGCCGTGGAGCAGCTGCCGCTGGAAGTCCTGTGTGGGCCGGCATACGTGCTGAATCTGGAGACGGTCACGGGAGCCGTTGAACCGGCGAATCTGGAAGGGGTTCCTGAAGGCTGCGAGCGGCTGATCCTGCGCACTGCAAACACTTTCCGTGCCTTGATGCGCAACCGCGAGTTCACGAGAGATTACGCGCACCTCTCCGGCGCCGCGGCGCAGTGGATCGCAGCCCGAGGCATCCGTCTGGTGGGTATTGACTACCTTTCCGTGGAGCGCTTCGGGCCTCCCGAGCCGGTGGTGCACAGAACCCTGCTGCGGGCGGGCATTATTCCGGTGGAGGGATTGGACCTGACGGATGTCGAGCCGGGATGGTGGGAGCTGATCTGCCTGCCGCTCAGGATCACGGGCAGCGATGGCAGTCCCGTCCGCGCCGTCTTCCGGCGTCCGGCCGGCTAAAGCGCATCACGGCTCGACGACCTCCTCGATCACGACAGGAGGGACATCTGCTCCCGGACTCGCTTGCCCGCTATCCGTCTCTGTGGCAGGCTGAAGCCGAATGCGCCATTCGTGCCTGCTACCGGCCGAGACCAGGAAACGCCGCGACTCGGAGCGGAAGCCGTCCTTCCTGACGGTCACCTCGAAAAGCCCCGGCTCAGGGACGGGAAAGTCCACCACAAGACGGCGGACATCCAGTCCTTCCAGTATCCTGGGCGGCTTCCCGACATAGCTCAGCTCGACCGTCACCGGGGCTGCATCCCAGTGAATATCCACCCTGCCGCAGCCGCGAGGGATCGGTGGCGGCGTGCGGGGAAAGCTCAAGCGCCGGTGCTGGTCGCGGTAGGCCAGAACTCCTGAAGTAGCCGAAGAAGGTGCATACATGGGGCGGCGCGGCTGAGTCTCCACGGGAGCGGTCGTAATCTCCGGCCGGACGGCAGGAGGACCGCCAGAGCTCGCCGGCGGGCGCTTCACTGCAGCGCGGGCTGGCCGAGCGGGGGAAGGATCCAGCAGGTGAGCCCGCACCATCCAGTGGCCGGAGCCAGGCGGCCCGTCACGGCCCACCTGCAGGGAACTCCTGGCACGGGCATCAGCCGCGATGCGGATCTCGAAGTCGCCGTTCACGCGCACAGGAGGATTGATCGACACCGTCTGCCAGAGAGGACGTCCCACGCCGATGTTCCAGAGGGGTTTTTCCAACTCCCTGAGCAGGTTTCCCTCGCCGTCTGTTATCCTCACCAAAAACGAGTCCGCCGGGGAGCCGCGTTCGCCACCCCGGCACCCGAAGAACTGGAACGCAGTGAGATTGGCGTCTGCCGGAGAATGAAAGCGAACGGAAATGCCTGATGAACCTACCTCAGCCAACTCCTCCATCTTGCCAGTGTCGTGGACGAGAATCTGAGCGTGGGCCGAACGCGCCAACAGACCTAAAAAGACAGCAGAAACGACAACTTTCAAGGTTCTGCGCATCAGCATACCCCTCATCTGGACGGTTCCTCAGATGCCGCTTTCCGCAGGTGAATCCGGCGCAGCCGGCTCAAAGACCCTCGTGACAACCTCACCGTAGCCGCCCGGAACTTCTTCTGCCCCCTCATTGTGCCGGACACGGAGGGCCCCCGCATTTCCGGCTCGCAGGACGATGGCCTCACGTGAGGCGAAATGCAGCGAATCACCGGGCCGCAGAGTACCTTCGTAAAGCACCCGTCCCCCGGACTGGATACGCATCCAGCACGGAGCCTCGGCGCGAATCCGCAGCCGGACGCCGCTAACTGCAGCGTTGCTCCCTGCATCCAGCGGCGCGCAAGCTCCAGGCGGGGATTGCGATGGCAGCTCCACTGCGGGTGAAGACGGTGCCAGAGTGCGCACCGGCCGGAGCACGACCGCCCCGACGACCGCTGCGGCTAACAGCGCGACTGCCGCCACGGGCAGCCATGGGCTCTTTCGCGGCGGGGAGGGCGGGGCAACCGGCATGTCAGGTTGGGACTGCGTCTGCTGAAACAACGAGGCAACGAGGTCCTCGCCGTCCAAACCCAGAAAAGCGGCGTATTCCCGAACGAACGCCCGGGCATACACGGCGCCCGGGAAGACGTCTACCCGGTCCTCCTCCAGCGCCTCAAGAAACTCCCTGCGGATCCGCGTCTGTCGTGCGACGTCTTCAAGCGCAAGCTGCCTCTGCTCCCGTGCATTCCGCAGCCTCTGGCCGGTGGAGTTCCCTAAGTTCTGACCGACGTCCATTTCCACGCGACTCCCCGGAAATCACAGGCTGGTAGGAGAGCGAGCCGCCAGAGCCCTTTTTGGACGGTTCTCCTCTGACAGTCTCCCGTAAGCTCGCGTTTTTATGATGCCCCGCGAATATAGACACCAAACACCGCTTCAGGAGGGGACTCACTCCTGATCCGCCACTGTCATCGCCTGTTCCACGGACGCTTTGAACGCCGGAAACTCTCCCCGCCGGATGGCCTCGCGGGCTCGCCGGACCAGGTCGTGGTAAAGCCACAGGTTGTGCATCGTCGCCAGGCGGGCTGCAAGGATCTCTTCCGCCTTGTAAAGATGACGCAGGTAGGCCGCAGAATACTTGCTACAGGTGGGGCAACGGCAATCCGGGTCCACAGGCCCCATATCGTCAGCAAAGCGGGCGTTCTTAAGATTCAGCCGTCCTCTTGATGTATAGACACTGCCGTTGCGGCCCAGACGGGTCGGCAAGACGCAGTCGAAGAGATCCACGCCTCGCTCGATGCCATTCAGAATATCCAAAGGTGTCCCCATGCCCATGAGATAGCGAGGTTTGTCCCCAGGCAGAAGAGGGACTGTCAACTCCACGATCCGGTAAGCCTCCGGCGGAGGTTCTCCCACGGACACGCCACCGATGGCATATCCATCGAAACCAATCGCACAGATCTCCTCCGCACAACGCCTGCGAAGATCCTCGAACGGCCCACCCTGCACGATTCCGAACACCAGAGGGATCCCTTCCCGTGTTGCAGCAGAGCGCTCAGCCCAGGAAACCGTCAGGTCCACGGCCCGGGCAACCTCTGCGTGCGGGGCGCCGTACGGTGGGCAGACATCCAGGACCATGGCGATATCCGATCTGATGGCGCGCTGTATGTCCAGCACTTTCTCAGGGGTGAAACGGTGAGGCGAGCCGTCAATGTAGCTGCGGATCATGACGCCGTCATCGGAGATCTTCCGGATGGCGGACAGGCTGAAGACCTGATAGCCTCCGCTGTCCGTCAGCAACGCGCCTTCCCATTTCATCAGGCCGTGCAGCCCGCCTGCCTTGCGCAGGACCTCCGTGCCCGGACGCAGGTAAAGGTGGTAGGTGTTCGCCAGGATGAGCCGGTAGCCGATATCCCACACCTCTTCCGTGGTCATGGCCTTCACGGTCCCCTGGGTGGCCACGGGCATAAACGCAGGCGTCTCAATACGCCCGTGCGGGGTGGACAACCACCCCGTACGCGCCATACAGGACGGGTCAACGCGCTCGACTTCGAACGCCCGCCCGTCCTGCGAGAACTCGCGGTATTCAGCCTGGCAACTGTCTACTGCGATAGGAGCTCGCGGACCTCCTCGTTGTCCGGGTCAATCACCAGGGCCTTGCGAAAGGCTTCCCTCGCGGCATCCTCATTGCCCATGGCTCTGCAGGCGCGGCCCAGGTTGATGACGGCGGCCAGGAACACCGGGTTCTTCTGAAGCGCCGTCTTGAACTCATTCACCGCGTGCAGATGCTCTCCCTTCGCCAGATGCACCTGCCCCATCACATTCCGCACGTCGGGGTAATCCGGGCTAAGACGCACCGCCTCCCGTGCGAAGCTCTCCGCCTCTGCAATGGCCCCAGCCTTCAGCTTTTCCCTGGCTGAGCGAAGCAGGTCCGCAAGTTCGTCCACGGACGTTTCGGCCATTGCCGCCAGGCTGGCAGCGGCGCCCTCATAATCGCCTGCCGCATTCCGGTCCTGCGCATCCCGCAGAGCGTTGGAGTCCAGAGCAGGTTCCAGCTCCACGCTTTCCCGGGCCCTGTCCAGCGCGGTCTGCCGGTCTCCCTGCCGATACAGGATGAGCGCCTCCAGCGCAATGGCACGCGCGTAGCGGGCATTGAGGGCGAGCGCCTGACGCACGGCTTTCAGTGCCTCCGGAAGCCGGTCTGTGGAGCACAGCACACGGGCCAGCTGATAATGCAAGTCCGGATAATGAGGGTTGATCTGCAGGGCCTCCCTCAGGTGCTCCTCTGCGGCCGTCCACTGATGCCGCTGGATGTGGCGGTCGGCAAGCTGTTGATGCGCCTGACCCAGATGAAAACGCGCCAGTTTCATCTGCCCGCGCGTGGCCCCCGCGGCTCCGCTCGCCACCTTGCCGAGCTCGATGATGGCCATTTCCAGCTGTCCCTGATCCAGATAGGACAGCCCCGCCTCATAGTGCGGATTGCCTACTACTCCCAGAACTTGCATATCAGCTCTCTGGCTCCCGAATCAGCCTCAGGCGCACGCCCTGGCGGCCGTTTCGGCCGGCAGTTGAGCGTGTCCGTTCTGCGCCTCACCCACGTTCTTCCACAAGCGAGGCGAGCGTCCGATACAATGATAGTCGAAGCCCAGACGGACCATGCGCGCCGGATCATACAGGTTGCGCCCGTCGAAGAATACCGGCTGCCGCATCAGGTCACGGATCTTCTCCAGCGCCAGGAACTTGAACTCGTTCCACTCCGTCACCAGCATCAGCGCGTCCGCCCCCTCCGCCACCTCATAGGCGTTCTTGCAGTAAGTGATCTGCGGGAAGATGGTCCGGCAGTTGTCCATGGCGATGGGGTCATACGCCTTGACGGATGCTCCCAGCGAAAGCAGCCGCCCGATAACTTCGATGCTCTTGGCGTCGCGCATATCATCCGTGTTCGGCTTGAAGGCCAGCCCCAGAATGCCGATCGTCCGGCCGGACACGCCGCCCAGCACGTCCACCAGCCTGTCCACGAACCGGATGGCCTGCTTCTCGTTCACCTCCATCACCGCGCCGAGCAGGTTGAAATCATACCCCAGCTTGGCCGCCGTGTGATACAGACAGCTGGCATCCTTCCCGAAGCAGCTGCCCCCGTATCCCAGTCCGGCCTGCAGGAAGTCCGGTCCGATCCGCCGGTCGTATCCCATGCCCTTCATCACCTGTACAACGTCCGCGCCGGCGCGCTCGCAGATGTTTGCTATGCTGTTGATGAATGAGATCTTCGTGGCAAGGAAGGCATT
>JBBFLP010000025.1:9397-19695 GCA_037478975.1 Armatimonadota bacterium | reverse complement strand
ATCTCCCCGCTTCCCCTTCCACTGGAGCACGGCGGCATAGATCTCCCGTCTGGGGCGGCCGGACTTCCGCGCCAGCAGGCTGACCGCCGCTTTGTCGTCCATCCCCTGCGACATCAGGAGGTGATATTCCTGCTCCAGATCCAGAGAAGCGCCACCCCCGACAGGAGCGCCCTCCAGCCCCACGACAAACTCTCCCCGGGGACGCCGCTCCTCGAACACGTGCAGCACCTCCTCCACGGGACCTCTGAGGAACTCCTCGTGGAGCTTGGTGAGCTCACGGCCGATACAGACCCGACGTCCGGGAAGCGCCTCCGCGATGGTCTCAAGGGTCGCTCTGATGCGGCCGGGAGATTCGTAAAACACCACAGTACGCGTCTCGGAGGCAAGATCCTGAAAGAATCTGAGGCGCTCTCCCGGCTTCCGGGGAGGAAAGCCCGCGAAGACGAACGCCGATGTGTTCAGGCCCGCAGCGCTGAGAAACGCCACCAGCGCGCAAGGCCCCGGCACGGGAAACACCGGCAGCCCCTCG
This sequence comes from Armatimonadota bacterium, assembly GCA_037478975.1. GTDB lineage: Bacteria > Armatimonadota > UBA5829 > DSUL01 > DSUL01 > CALCJH01. Next base: position 19,166 of record JBBFLP010000025.1, on the reverse strand, counting down.
GCAATACACCCGCGAATCAGTTCGTGACCGGGATCGCTAATGCCGGGAGTTCCGGCCTCGCTCACCAGTGCCACGGCGCCACCGGCACGGACCCGCTCGACCAGCTCTCGCGCCCGCGCCCCGCCGCTGTGCTGATGATAGGAGACCAGTGGTGTATGGATATCGAAGCGCGAGAGGAGTTTGAGCGTGGTGCGGGTATCTTCCGAGGCGATGACGTCGCACCGCCTCAGAACATCCAAAGCCCGAAGCGTGATGTCCTGCAGGTTGCCGATGGGCGTCGCGACAATGTAGAGCCCCGGCCCAAGAGGCGCGGCGGAGGCGGCTGAACCGCCTCCGCCTGGATCCTGCGGGTTATCTGCCGCCCTTTTTGCCCTCCGGGGCTTCGCCGCCACCCTGCTTCTCCTCCGCCGCAGGCGCCGGCTGCATCGCGCGCTGCCGCTCCATCTCACGCTGCACGATCTGCTTGGACTTCTCAGCGAGCGCCTTATCCGGGAAGCGGCTCTCGAACACCTGCTGGAGCTGCATATGCACAATCCAGTCCGCCGTCACCTCGGACGCCATCCGGTAGTGCTCCAGAGCCTTGTCCTTCTGACCCAGGCTGTCATACATGCGGGCCAGATCCAGCCGGACATACCCGTCTTCGAAGCGCTCCAGCCCTTTCTCCAGAAGCGCCGCTGCCTCCTTCGTCTTGCCCTGCATATGCAGAATCCGGGCGAGCTGGACATACGAGGTGTCTGCCACGGAGGAATCCGGATTGGCCTTGATGTGCCGGTCGAAGGCGGCTGCGGCCTTCTCCAGCGCCTTGCGGGCATCCATATCCGGGTTGTAGGACTGCGCCAGCCACCAGTAAGCCTCGAACTCCGGGTTCACGAACTCGATCTTGGCATCCTTGCGGAGGCGCTCCAGAACCTGACCCCAGGTCTCGTCTGCGAGCCGCTTTTGCTGCTCTTTGCGGTAGTCTTCCTTCTTCTTATCGAAATCCGGCGGGAGGTCTAGCTTGCTGGACTCCATTTTCAGGATCTCGAATCCCTGCGGAGTCTGGATTACCTCCGAAATATCGCCGGGCTTCTTCAGCCGCAGAGCCGCTTCCCTGACCTCTTTCGACGGCGCTCCGAAACCACCGGCGGGGGTCTGACTGCCCTGGATGGGAGGCAGAAGCCCTCCGGCGGAGGCCGTGGCCGGGTCGTCCGAGAACTCCCGCGCGAGCTTCGCGAAGTCCTCACCCGCCTTTGCCTTCGACAGCACCTCCTCCGCCCGCTTCCTGGCCGAGGCTTCCGGGCGTTTGGAGCTGCTGATCAGGATGTGTCGGACGGTGACAGTGCGGTAGAGATCGCGCAGGGCGCTGTCGCTCAGCTGCACCTTACTCTGCACGCTCTGCTGGAACTTGCGCACCATCAGCTCGGCGCGCAGCGCGTCGCGGTCAATGCCGCTCTCGATCTCCCGCCGCACATCCCGCAGGCTCTTCTGCACGCGCTGCTTCAGCTCCCGGTCTAGATCCCGGTCGGTCTTCTTGGCCGCATCCTTGCCGAAGAACAGCTCGCGATACTGATCCAGCTGAGCGTTCACGAGCTTCTCGAACTCCTCGTTGAGCTCCCGCCGGGAGACTCTGATGTCCGAGCGCTCCGCCTCCCGCAAAACCAGCTCCCGCATCACAAGCGAGGGGATGAGCTGAGCCTTCAGGTCGGCCATCTGCGTGGCGCCGTATGGCTGACGCTGCTCCCGAAGGCGTTCACGCGTCTGTTCCAGCTGGCGGAAATACTCCTCGGTGGATACCGGCTTGCCGTCCAGCTTGAAGGCCACATACAGCTCCGGCTGCTTTTCGGCCTGCTCCCGCTCGTGCATCCTGCTGGAGCCGAAGCCGACGAACACACTTACTAGAAACGCCACCAGAAGAACGCCCACGATGGGCACCATCAGCTTCTTGACGGCCTGCTCGCGAATCTTGATTATGGACATTCAGTCTCCCCTCACCATCGCCGCCAGGGCCCGCAGGCTCTCCTCAGATGCGGCGGCCTTTCCGCCCTCTTCCAGCGCGTAATGCGTCTCCAGCGACAACAGTCCGTCGTAGCCGTCACGCTTCAGCTGCCGGATGTGCTCCTGATATCCCACCTGCCCTTCGCCGACCTTGCAGAACGTAACCTTCCCGTCCGCTCCCCGGATGCCATCTTTCACGTGGATGTGCCGGATATAGGGCCGGATGGCCATATAGCCGTCCGGGAACGGAGTCTCGCCGGCGCACAGGGCATTGCCCGGATCCCAGACCGCGGCGATTCCCGCGCCGTCCAGCCGCTTCAACACCCGCGCCGTCTCCTCACCTGTCCCCAGGAAACACGCGTGCTCGTTCTCCAGCAACAGCTCCATTCCGCGCTCCGTGGCCCGCTGGACCGGCTCGGCTAACATCTCCACGATCCTGTCCTCTATTTCGGGAGTCAGATCCCCTTTTCTCCAGAACGAGAAGACCCGGATCCGGTTGGTGCCCAGCTTCTCCGCAATGTCGAAGCAGCGCATCAAAAAGTCCATCTGCTCCCCGAGCGACCGCTCCCGCGCCTGATGTGTCATGCCACGCTCGGCGCGCTGATCTTCGAAGAGGTCACACTTGTAGAACGGCGATGCCAGCCCGCAGACCTGGATGTTCTCCCTACGCAGAAGAGAGGCCACCTCTTCGACGCCGGCATCGTCCATATCGGTGACGTTGACCCCACCGACCGCCCGGATCTCCGCCTGGTCAACCCCGCACCGGCGCATCACCGCGATGGCCTCGCTCAGGTCCTGGGAGATCTCGTCTGTGATTACTGCAACGTCCAAGCCAGTCACTCCTCGCCCGTGAATAATACGGCAAGCGCGGGCCCGCCCTGCGACCCGCCGCTGAATCTTAGAGACCGAGCCGCTCTACTGTCAACTGCCGCGTGTATCCACCCATCGTGGAAGTGTGAACCAGAATTGCGCCCCGCGGCCCTGCTCGCTGACGGCCCAGGCTTCTCCCCCCATCGCTTCCACAAGGCTTCTTACTGACGCCAGTCCCAGGCCTGTTCCACCGCGGCGGAGGCGGGCGGAAGTCTCCTGCAGGGAGACGAAAGGATCCCAGATGCGCTCGATGATTCCCGGCGGGATGCCCGGACCGGAATCGGCAACGCACACGGCGACGGAACCGGGCCGTTTCTCGCACTCCACCCGGATCAGCCCTCCATCTCCTGCATGCCGGGCTGCATTGTCCAGCAGATTGGCAAGCACCCTCTTGATGGCCACCTCGTCCCCTCGTACATCAGGCAGGCCTTCCGGAATGGCAAGCTCCACGCGGATGCTTCGTTGCGAAAGACCGGGTGAGTAAGCCTCCAGCGTCTCACGGATACAGCGTGAAACATCCACGCGCTCGCCGCCCGCTTCGGAGTGCCCGGAGAGGATCTCCAGCGACTCCCCCAGACCGGTCAGCATCCGCCCCATCAGACGGGTCTGGTCCAGCGCAAGCGAAAGGCACCTGCGCCTCTCGGACGCAGTCATCTTCTGCTCCAGAATCGCTTCAATGAATCCCTGAATGACCGTGAGTGGGGAGCGCAAATCGTGCGCCACGCGGGAGAGCATTGCCAGGCACTCCTTCTGCAGCTTTTCGCGCACTGACTCGTCGCAGAGGAGCGCCACGACACCGGTTGAACCATCCGGAAGCGGCAAAGGACAGACCGTGACCGCAACCCGCGGCCCTTCCGGCCGGGATACGAGGGTGCGGCAAGCTTCCAGCCGGTGCCGCAGGCATCGGCGCACAAGGTCACGGAAGTCCGCGCCGGCAGGTCGCGAGGGATCGAGCGCCGCGGACGGAGCGGCTTCAGGGGAAATACCCAGCAACTCTCTGGCCCGCTCGTCCAGAGCCCATACTCCAAGATCCGGGCCGACTACGGCTATTCCGCAATCTGTTCCGGCGCTGTCCGGTCCGGAGCGGCAACAGCGGGAGCTTCCGTCCCCTACGGAGATACCGGAAGAAGCGCCTGAACTCATCCGGAGCGACCGCAGCTGCAGAGATTACACCGGAACCCCGTGGTCCCGGATCTCGAACTTATAGCCCACTCCCCAGATCGTGGTGATGCGGCAGGGGCTGCCATCCACCTGGATCTTGCGGCGGAGCCTCTTGACGTGCTGATCCACAGTGCGCTCGTCACCGTAGAACTCCTGATAAGCCCACACCTGTTCGAGGAGCTGCTCCCGCGTAAAGACCCGGTTGCGATGCTTCGCAAAATGCCACAGCAGGTCGAACTCCTTCGGCGTGAGGTCCACGGTGATGTCGCCCATCCGCACCTCACGGCTCACCCGGCTGACGGTCATGCCGGGCAGGGTGAGCACCTGGGCCTCTTCCGAGGCCGGCGAAAGAGCCGCCCGCCGGAGAACCGCCCGCACGCGCGCCAGAAGCTCGCGCGGACTGAAGGGCTTGACGACATAGTCATCGGCGCCCATCTCCAGCCCCAGGATGCGGTCCACTTCATCCCCCCGTGCGGTGAGGGCGATCACCGGGATGCTACCCGCGCGCCGGAGCTCCCGCAGGACAGTGAGACCGTCCATCTCCGGCAGCATGATGTCCAGCACGACCAGGTCCGGATGGAACTCCTGAACGGCAACCAGGCTGGACGATCCGTCCTCGACGCACGACACCTCGAACCCGGCGTTGGTGAAGTATTCGGAGAGCAGGCTGCGGACTCCCTCATCGTCGTCCACAACCAGAATGCGTTGCTTGGTCATGCGGAGTGCGTCTACCCTCCCCTTCCGGCGCGTCCCTCATCGCGGGACGCGGCCACAACGGAATCCCCCCGGATTCCCCCGACATTCATCTCAATCATAAAAAGTACAAGGTCAAAAGTCAAGAGGCCAAGGATTTCACACTTATGTTCGGAAGGCTGTCAGAGGATTCACAGTGTTGAAGAGGCCTCTTAAGGATTACCTCAAAGCCGCCGCAACCAGGTTGGTCACGCGACGACGTGTGCGACGGATCTTTGACGCTTCGTTGTCCGTGCAAACACGATTGGTCAGCAGCACGATGCACAGCTCTTCCGAGGGAGACATCAGCACCATCGTACCCGTGAAGCCCGTGTGACCGAAAAGATCCGCAGGAAGAAGATCCCCGGAAGGTAGCATCTGGTTCCCCTGGCAGAACCATCCGAACGACTGGCCGCCCAGATCCGGGGAGATCTGGCTGGTGGTGTAACGACGCAAGGCCAGGCGGCCGAGCGGGCGTGGCCCGTCTTCCCACCCCATCAAGACATGACAGAACCGGAGCACGTCGGCCGCTGTGGAGAAGAGGCCTGCGTTGCCGCTGATCCCGCCGAGCCTCCAGGCGTTCCCATCATGCACCTCTCCGACAAGCTCGCGGGGCCGGGCCGGACAGTTGGCGGTGGAAGCAATGCGCTCTGCAACCTCCGGCGCCGGGCAGTAACCCGTGTCCGCCATTCCCAGAGGTTCCCAGACGTCGCGCCGCAGGATCTCGTGCAGGGAGCCGCCGCTCACGCGCTCGCAGACCAGGCCCAGCAGGATATAGCCCAGGCAGCTGTATTCGTAACGGGCGCCGGGTGCGGCGGCGAGAGGCAAAGAGAGCAGGCGCTCCACCGCCTCTTCCCGAGTGGATGTTCCCGTGTACAGGTCCACCCAGGCCGACAGACCGGAGGTATGCGTAATGAGATGCCGCAAAGTGACGCCGCTCAGATGGGGCAGCGTTCTCTCCGGGAAGAACTCCGAGACCTCCTGAAGCAGGCTGATCCGTCCCTGCTCCACCAACCTGAGAGCCAGCAGGGCGGCAGTCATCGGTTTGGTCACCGAGGCCATGTCGAAGATGGTATGCGGTGTCACTGGCCGGTCCCGGGACGGTGACAGTACGCCGCAACAGCTCAGAAAAACCACCTTGCCGCCGCGAGACACGGCGCATACCGCCCCCGGAAACGCTCCGGCCTGACGCTCCTCGTCCAGCACGTCAGAGATGACCCTCAGACGGTCGGGATCCATACACTGATCCAGCGGATTGGTAAGGGGTATGTCCTTCATCGCTAATCTCTTCGCATCTGGAGCCCCGGACACCTGACCGGGGAAGTGCCAGCACAGGATAACGGAAATTTCACCGGCTGGAAACGGGCAGGCAACTGCGGGCCTCTACAATACCTAGCGTAGACGCAACCACTGATAGCCTCTTCACTCCGGCCCTTCCCGAGGAGGGGCTCGTGCGAGACGACTTGCTACTCGCTAGCCGCCCGGGGGCGTTTCACTTGCGCCGGTGAAGCGCCCCCAACCCCTTTTGCCCTCCACGCCAAGGCTATTGCGGCCCCCGACGGAGGCCGATATAATGGGCATCTGTTGGACGCGGCCTTCTGCAGACGCAGGGCCGCCTTCACTTCCCGCCCGGGGCTTCACTCGCGGCCGCGGGCTCTTGTGAGAATACTACACGATCCATGGGAGGTAGCCATTTGCGAGAGTACGAGTGTCTGTACATTCTGCACCCCGGACTGTCCGAAGAGGACGTCACTACCCTGTCCGAGCGCTTCTGCCAGGTCGTGCGCGACAACGGCGGCGAAGTGCTCTCCGTGAACCCGTGGGGTAAGCGCCGGCTGGCTTATGAGATCGCCCACTGCAAAGAGGGGATCTACATCCAGATGAGGCTGAACGGCGACTCCAGAGCCACGGGCGAGCTGGACCAGGCTCTGCGGTTTTCCGAACACGCTCTGCGTCATCTGATCGTCCGCGCGGACGAACTGGACCCGGCGGCCACGAACGAGATTCCTGAACAGCTGCCAGAGCCCACGCTGGATGATTATGACGCCCGCAGAGGACGCGGCCCGCGGCCGGAGGCTGTTGAAGAAGCAGAGGAAGGCGTTGCTGAGGGCGAGGAGTCCGCTGAGCTTGCGGCTGACGAGGCTGCCCGTGAAGAAGGTGAGGCAACGGCCGAGGCCGGAGAGGCAGCGGAAGAGACGGCTCCTGAGCCTGCGGCAGCGGAACCTGCCACTGAAGTGGCCGAAGAGGAGCAGGCCTAGGCGGGTCGCCGCATTTTCCGCTGATTCTTACGGGAGGAGGGCCCACCCTTGCTGAACAGGATCATTCTCATCGGACGTCTGACGCGCGATCCCGAGCTGCGTTACACCCCTCAGGGGACGCCGGTGGCCGGCTTCGGCCTGGCTGTGGACAGGCCTCGCAGCGGCCGTGACGCCGAACGCCAGACGGATTTCATTGACATCGTCTGCTGGCGGCAGTCGGCGGAGTTTGCCGCGAACTACCTGACCAAGGGACGCCTGGTGGCCATCGAGGGACGCCTTCAGATCCGCGACTGGGTTGGGCAGGACGGCGTGAAGCGCCGCAGCGCCGAGGTGGTGGCCGACAACGTGCGGCCGCTGGACAGGCCGCGGACTGCGGAAGCCGGAGAACCTGTGGCGACTCCCGCAGCGGAAGACAGCTTTGACGACATACCCGCAGACGTGCCGGACGCTTACGACGATCCGTTCGTGGATGAATGAGCTTCCTGACGGTACGCAGGCGGGAGTGGTAAAGATTCTGGAGAAAGACTGAAGATATGGCTTCGACGAAGAGATCCGGACGGTATCGCAGGGGGCGCAGGAAGGTCTGCTCCTTCTGCGTAGACGCAATCGAGATCATTGACTACAAAAACGTCTCGCGGCTGCGCCGCTTCCTGACGGAGCGCGGCAAAATTGTGCCGCGGCACACGTCGGGCAACTGCGCCAAGCATCAGAGGATGATGGCTCGCGCCATCAAGCGCGCGCGTCACGTGGCGCTGCTCCCGTTCGTAGTCAAGTAAACGCTAACAATCCAAAACCGTCCCGCACTGAAGTGCAAAACACCCGGGCCGCCCCCTTGACAGGGGCGGCCTGTTTTCCTTTGAGCGCGTGGGAGGCAGAAGGCTTGCTCCCTGTTGTAAGATAGCGCGGTGGACGCCACGGGCCTTGCTGCCGGGGCGCCCCAATAGCATCTCGAAGAGAGGGCCGGAGACACAGTGCCAAAGATAACACTCATAGGCGCGGGCAGCGTCATCTTCGCCCGTGCCCTGTTGCAGGACATTCTTTCGTTCGAGGAGCTCGGGGACTCGGAGATCTCCCTGCACGACATTGACGAGGAGCGCCTTCGCGTGGCAGAGGTCATGGCCAACAAAGTGGCCGCAGCGCTGGGCGCCCACCCGAAGATCTCGGCGTCGCTGGACCGCCGTCAGGCGCTGGAGGGATCGGATTACGCCATCAACATGGTGCAGATCGGCGGCTACAAGCCCTGCACCGTGACCGACTTTGAGGTTCCGAAGAAGTATGGTTTGCAACAGACCATCGCCGACACCCTGGGCATCGGTGGGATCTTCCGCGCACTCCGCACCATCCCGGTGATGTGGGACATGGCCTCGGATATGCTGGACGTCTGTCCGGACGTCACCTTCCTGAATTACGTGAACCCGATGGCCATGAACACCGCCGCATGGGCAAGGGCCACGGACATTCCCATCGTGGGACTGTGCCACAGCGTGCAGGGAACGGCGATGATGCTGTGCGGGGACATCGGCGTGCCCTACGAGGAGGTCAACTACCTGTGCGCCGGCATCAACCATATGGCCTTCTTCCTGCGATTCGAGCGCAATGGTGAGGATCTCTACCCGCTTATCCACAAGGTCTACGACGAAGGCCGCGTGCCGGACTGGAACCGTGTGCGCTACGAGATGCTGAAGCGCCTGGGCTACTTTGTCACGGAGTCCAGCGAGCACTTTGCCGAATACGTACCCTATTTCATCAAGAAATCTCACCCAGAGCTTATCGAGCGCTTCAACGTGCCGATAGACGAATACATCCGCCGCTGCATCGCTCAGAACGAGGGCTGGGAGAAGATGCGCGAGGAGATGATGGGCGACCAGGAGATCAAGGTCGGGCGCAGTCTCGAGTACGGGTCACTCATCATCCACAGTATGGAGACCGGCACGCCCCGCGTCATCTACGGGAACGTTCTGAACGACGGGTTGATTGACAACCTGCCGGCGGAGTGCGCCGTGGAGGTGCCCTGCCTGATAGACCGTAACGGCATCCAGCCTGTTCGCGTGGGCGCTCTGCCGCCTCAGCTCGCGGCGATCATCCAGACCAACGTGAATGTGCAGATCCTGACCGTGGAGGCGTTGCTGACCGGAAACAAAGACCATGTGTTCCACGCCGCCATGATGGATCCGCACACGTCATCCGAGCTGACGCTGGACGAGATCTGGGCGCTGGTAAACGACATGTTCGAGGCGCATGAAGGCTGGCTGCCGGACCTGCAGGGGACCGTGGACCGCCTGAAGTGCGCGTGGGCCTGATCTGCGGAAAGTGGCAGCATCCGCAAAACGAAAGAGCGGGAACATCGCGGAGGGGAGACGATCTCCCCTCCGCGTGGAATATGACTTCACCCTGCAAGACGCCCTGGCGTTCAACGAGTATCACTTCCGGCGTTCGCCGGCCGGCCGCCGTGCCAGGCTGAGGCATATGTTCCTGCCGCCAGCCATCTGGATGGGACTTGCGCTGGGCTTCGAGGCGTTTGTGGGTGGCGATACGAACCACTCCTTCGCCGTCGCCCTGGCAGCCGTTTCGGCGATGTGGATCCTGACGGCCCCTCTGTTTCTAGCCCGGCAGATCCGCCGCAGCGTTCAGAGAATGTACGGCGAAGGCCGCAACCGGGCGCTTCTGGGACGACACGTAATGACCGTCTCAAGCGAGGGGGTGACCGACGAGGGCCCCGGCACGCGGACCCAGACCCGCTGGGAGTCCGTTGAGCGGATTGCGCGCTCGACGGA
>JBBFLP010000025.1:5352-9297 GCA_037478975.1 Armatimonadota bacterium | reverse complement strand
AAGGCCGACGGGCTCTGGACCCTGCCGGGAGGCTGGGCCGATGTCTGGGAAACCCCTTCTCAGGCGGCTCTGAAGGAGCTACGGGAGGAGTCTGGATTCGAGGGACGCATCCTGAAGTTGGCTGCCATTCTGGACCGCGACGCTCAGGGTCATCCCCGCTGCCCGTGGCGTATTTACAAGGTGTTCTTCCTGTGTGAAATCGTCGGCGGCAGCCCGTCGCCGGATCGTGAGATCGAGGAAGTGGGTTTCTTCGACCCGCTTGAACTGCCGCCTCTTTCCATCAACCGGACCACGCAGTCCCAGGTGCTCCGCATGCTGGAGCATTACCGCAACCCGTCTCTGCCCGCCGACTTCGACTGACCGGTCTTCAGAACACGGCGATGTCATCCGCCGTCCGGACGCGGATCAACCGGCGGTTGGTGACCTGACCCGCAGGGACACTGCCTTCCACGATGCCGCTGACAGCCACCAGCGTCCCGGGCGCTACGGGCGCAGGGGACACGGGAGCGAGAACCAGCACGCCCCGGTTGCCGGACGGATCCACCACGCCGCTCCCATCATCCACATAAAGAGCAGCTCCAGAGACGGCCGTCACGCGTCCGGCCAGCCGGACGAGCAGACCTATGTTATTCAGGCCGAATCCCCCGAGCACCCCCGGCACGTAAGGATCCACCCCCTCTCCTCCCACAGCGATGCCCCGCATCGTCAGGGGCGCCGGAGGAGCCCGCCGCCCGGTAATGGCGACGCTCTGGGCGGTAAGTTGCCGCTCCGAAGGGCGGCCGGAAAGCACACGCGTCCCCATCACCCCTGAGACACTCACAATGTCACCCGGCGATACGGAACCGGCGGCGCCCGAAAGGATCCGCAGACCCGAAGAGCGGTCCGGCTCCTGAAAATAGAAGCACCCGCTCGACGGGAAAGATGCCGATACGACCTTTCCGGACAGATCCACAATGGAGCCATCCGGCCGGAGGCGGACCTCCCCGGCCGTCAGGAGATGCGGGGTGGCCTGAGCGTGCACGCCCGCCGAATAGTGCCTTGCCGCGTCATACGTGAAGCAGGCGTAATAGCACGGGACTCCGTTTGTCAGCCCCACGTGGACGTGGCTGTCCTGCGCGCCCGGTGTGGAGAGGCGATCCACCAGGACAACACCGTCCCCCGGAAACTCAGGAGGACGGTCGGTGCGGAAGCAGATGAGGGTCCCGCTGAAGTTCGGGCTCGCGGGATTCGTCCAGTAAAGACGGTTGGTGCAGTCCGATGCCTCCGCCCGGAAAGAGGACACATCCGCCGGAGCACCCGGCGAGTAGTTGGTGCTGAACAGAAGCTGGCTGACTCCCGGCCAGGCTCCTTTGCGCTCCGCCCAGACGGCGAACACCGTCCCGTCCCGGTAGGCGCACATCGCCGCCGCATCCACCTTCAGAGTATCAGGACCGGCCGAGATGAGTTGTGGCACCGAACGTTGCCCCGTGGCAGAATCGAAAGTGGCATAGTATAGCTCGTTCGGGGAACGGGAAATGTCAACAAACGCAAGATGGCCGATGCCACGCTCATCGAATTCTATGGAAGCCACGTCCCACCCGCCCCAGTTCTGCACGGGCGACCACACAGAGCCGGTGTGCCACCGGCAGGCGATTCGGTTCTCCGTGCCTCCCAGACGATCCACCCACTTGAGGAACGGCCTTCCTGCCCGGTCCAGCCAGATGCGAGGAGCTTTCTGATACGGTCCGGTAGAGATCTGGAACTACTGTGCCGAAGGCCACCAGGACCCTGGCGCCCCGAGAGATGTGCTCCGGGTGTAGTAGGCCTGAAAGCCGTCGTTCAGGAAGTCATCGTGCCAGACAACGTGCACGGTATCGCCAGCAGGATCCACGGCAAGGTCCGGAGAGACGGAACCGTAGGAGGTTCCGGCGGGGTTGGCGGTCAGGTTCTGGATGGGCTGCCAGACTCCTCCTGAGCGCCTGCGGTAGAGAATGTCGCCTCTGCCGCCCACCATGCCGTTCTGGCTCCAGATGACGTGGACGTCACCGGACCGGTCTACAGCCACCCGCGGTGAGGAGCAACTGTTTCCGTCGTCACCCTGTCCGCTGCTGACCATCTCCGGCCCGGACCAGCCGGCATTGGTGCGGTGCCAGTAGAAAACTGTATAGGGACTCGAAGCGCCGGCCGGACGGTAAATGGCCACCACGTGTAGAGTCCCGCCGGCATCTACGGCGATGCGGCATTCCTGCTCCTTGAAATCAGGACCGGGCAGATTCTCCAGTGGCGCCCACGCCGAACCGTCCCAGAAAGTATAGTGCACGTTCTGATTGGGGCGGCCGGCAAGCTGGATGGCGGCCACCAGATGAATGCGGCCGTCCGGGCCCTTAGCCAGAGATGGAGAGGAGACGCTCACGATTCCCGGAGCAACGGGCTGCTCCGCGGTCCAGGCGAAGCAGGCTCCCTCAGGCATCAGTAGCGCGCAAGCGGCCACAGAGATAATAATGATTCGTGATAGCACGAATGCACAGACTCCTTTCCTCCCGCAACCCGCGTGAAAGCAGGCAATGCCTGCCAGCCGGTGCGCAGAGCCGGTGTCAGTCCTTGATTCCAGTATAGCATCCGGCCGCTGGGGGGCCGGGAAAGCTGCCATTCGCGCGACAGTCCAGATGACAGGAGGACGCAAGAATGCTTTCAGCCGGACAGATCGCCTCGTACCGGGAGAACGGGTACCTCTTGATTCCTGGCCTGTTGACACCTGAAGAGGCAGCCGTCTACCGACAGGAATGCCACGCGCTGGCGGAACGGATCAGCCGGGAGCGAAACATTGACGCCACCTGGGGCAGCGCCCGCGAGGCCGTACGGGAAGCAAACAGCACGGTGATCCTGCACTGCCACGACGCGCAGTTCCATTCGGCGGCTTTTACGCGTCTGCTGGTGGATCCGCGATTCACGGAGGCGGCATCCGACCTGCTGGGCAGCCCGAATGTGCAGCTGCACCATACCAAGATGTTCATCAAGCCCCCCGAGAAGGGCTCGCCCTTCCCGATGCATCAGGACTATCCCTACTTTCCGCACGAGCGACACACTATGATGGCTGCTATCTTTTTCTTCGATGACGCCACGGAAGAGAAGGGATGCGTCCGGGTCTACCCCGGCAGCCATAAACTGGGACCGCTGGAGCACTCGCCGGAAGGAGGATGGCATCTGCCTGTTGAGGACTATCCTCTGGAGATGGCCGTCAGCTGCGCGGCGAAGGCGGGAGACGCACTCTTTTTCAGCTACCTGACCATTCACGGCTCGGGAATCAACACCAGCAGGGAGGCGCGGACCACCCTGCTGATCCAGTTCCGCGACCCGGAAGACCGCCCGGTTCAGGACGTCCACCGCTCGCGCGGTCAGGGGATGATGCTGGCCGGGATAGACCCTCTTTTGCCACTGACGGGACCGGGCACGGGACCGTAGCGGAAGGCCGCCCCTTGGTGATACCCTGCGGTGACGGGCGAAGATCCGCCCGCGGCGCCGGAGGGACCACCGGCTGCTGGGAGAGGGTGACGCAAACATGTTTGCCGAACACACGGACATCCCCGGACGCGAGGGATGCGGTGAGATACCGGAGATCGTGGAGGGACTCCTGGCCTCCTACCGCGAGCTGGGGGGCATCAATCATCTGGAAGGCGCCAACCTGCCCAACCGCGAGGCCATCCAGGGAATCACGGACGACCTCCTGAAGCTTGTCTTTCCCGGGTTTTACGAGGACGACGGGCTGCGATCCTCGGCCGTGCAATACGTGGTGGGAGCGCGCATCACGTCTCTGGCGGAAAGGCTGATCGCCGAAGTCGAGCGCAGCCTGCGCTACGGCGGACGCGAAAGCGTATCCCGCTCCGACGCGGAAGAGATCGTCTGCCGTTTCCTGAAGTCCATTCCGGACACCAGGCGGCGTCTGGCGCTGGACGTGCAGGCGGCCTA
>JBBFLP010000025.1:0-5252 GCA_037478975.1 Armatimonadota bacterium | reverse complement strand
GGGGCCAAAAGCTTCAAGAAGGACAAGGACGGCAACATCGTCAAGGGCGGCAAGCGCCATCCCACCATCGAGGACGACGTCACCATTTACGCAGGAGCCACCATCCTGGGCGGAGACACGGTCATCGGCAGGGGTTCGGTCATCGGAGGCAACGTGTGGCTGCTGGAGTCGGTCCCGCCTTACTCCCTGGTCACCTATCAGGAGGGCGAGACACGTAAGGCGAGTCTGCTGGCTGAACCGGACCTGGGCGGCGGCATCTAGGCTTCCTTGCGCAGGGCTCCCTGCCCTGGCATCTGAGTACACCCGCTAATCCTGCCCCGTTTCCCGGGAACCTTTTCCCACCGGATGCGTTTGTCGCAGTGATTGCGACTAATTCGCGGAGGTTAGAGGCTTCTATGAGCACACTGATGGATAGACGGCTTTTCCTGAAGGGCGCTGCGGCTGCAGCAGGAGCAGCGGCGCTCGGGACCATTCTCCCGGCATCTCAGGTATCCGCCCAGGATAGCGGACCGTTCACTCTTCCCGATCTCCCCTACCCCTATGATGCGCTTGAGCCCCATATTGACGCTCGCACGATGGAGATTCACTACTCGAAGCACCACGCAGCCTATGTCACCAACCTGAACGCGGCCGTGAAGGGAACCCCCATGGAGCGGATGTCCATCGAGCAGATCATGCGGCGAGGGGCGGAGAACCTTCCTGCAGCCGTCCGCAACAACGGCGGCGGGCACATCAATCATGCGTTCTTCTGGGAGATCATGTCCCCTGACGGCGGGGGGGAACCCGGCGGAGCCCTGCGCAAAGCGCTGGAAGCAACCTACGGGTCTTTTGCTCAGTTCCGGGAGAAGTTCGAACGGGAGGCCAAGGGACGATTCGGATCAGGATGGGCGTGGCTGGCGGTCAAGCGCGGGAAACTGGAATGCTACAGCACCCCCAATCAGGACAATCCGTGGATGCAGGGCATCATCCCCATTCTGGGGCTGGACGTTTGGGAGCACGCCTATTATCTGAAGTATCAGAACCGGCGGGCAGACTACATCAGTGCCTGGTGGAACGTGGTGGACTGGGGAAAAGTGGAGGAGCGGTATTACCGCGCCCTTCACGGTCAGGGCTAGACCGGGCCGGAGGCTGACGGCAGCAGGAGCTCGGCCAGTCTGACGAAATCTGTTACACTCAGCTCTTCCGCGCGGCGGGCAGGGTCTAACCCCGCCCGCCTCATTGCGTCTTCCACCTTTTCTTTCGGAAGGCCCAGCAGATCGGAAAGGGGATTCACAATACGTTTGCGCCGCTGCGTGAAGGCAGCCCGGGCCAGTCTGAGCGCGGCGTCTTCACGCTCCCGGGTAAGCCCCGTTGCTCGCGGAGTCATCAGCAACAGGACGGACTCCACCTCCGGCTCAGGATAGAAAAGATGGCGCGGCACAGCGAAGGCGAGGCAGGATTCGGTGAACATCTGGCAGAAAACGGACAGGCTGCCATACTGCCGCGAGCCAGGGGAGGCAGACACCCGCTCAGCAACCTCCTTCTGCACCAGCAAAGCGATTCCCGAAATCGCCGTCCGGTGTTCCAGCAGACGCTCGATGATCGGAGTAGTGATGCTGTAAGGAATGTTCGCCACCACGCGGACTGGCTGCTGGATGGAAGAGAGCAGGTCACGGAGGTCCAGCTTAAGGAAGTCGCCGTGGACGATGCGGACGTTGGCGCACCCGGCCATCCGCTCAGAAAGCGCCTCCGCAAGGCGGGCGTCCAGTTCAATGGCTGTGACCTCCGCCCCGGCAGCGGCAAGCGCATCGGTCAGCATTCCGAGCCCCGCGCCGATCTCTAGACAGCTCTCGCCAGGCTGCAGTCCACTAACGGCGACAATGCGGCCCGCCACACCCCGGTCCGTCAGGAAGTTCTGTCCCAGCCTTCGGCTCGGACGGATCCCCCTGCTCGCGAGGAAACGGCGTACGGAGGAACGACTCGCGGGATTTACGGATTCGCTCACAGGGGGATTATGCCCCCGGCCGGCTACTGGAGGCCGCGCCGGGGAGCAGCAAGTCAGTCTTCGATGATGTGGACCACCACGGGCCGGCGGCCGAACCGCAGCGCCGCAGCGTAGCTTTCGTGCCCTAGATCTATCTTGGCGCCCTTGATGGCGCTTCCCGTATCGCCGGCTACCGCGAAACCGTAGCCCTCGATGTAGAGCTTCGTCCCAAGCGGAATGACGCGCGGGTCCACCGCCACCACGCCCTTACCGGCTCGCATACCGGTGGAAGTCCGCCCGTTGGCGTGCGGGCCGCAGGACCTGGGTCCCGGGTCATAAGCGGTGGCAGTCATTACCAGCACCTTCCGGCTGAAGAAGCCGCGGGAAGGAAGCGGGGAGCCCTTCCCGTAGAGCACCACTCGCGGCCTTGCGGGACGGATGACCTCGGAAGACAAACGCTCCTTCATCACCCGCTTGCCGTCAGCGTAGGTCAGACGATACGTCACCTTCTGCAGCCCGTCCTCTCCCGGATCCGAAAGGCGGGAATGACCGGGACGGAGCGAGGTGGTCGCCTTACGCACGGTCTGACGCGCGATCTGCTCCTGAACGGTCACCTCGCGGATCTCCATGCGCATCACTCGGGCCTTGAGGCCATTGGTGACAGGAACATCGGGGTCAGGGAAGACTTTATCATTGGGGCCGACGGAGACACCGGCTTCTTTCAGAGCTTCGCCAAGCGTCGCCGCCGTTGTTCTGATGCAGGCGGTCCGCCCATCCACCAGGAGCGTGATCTCCCGCTCTTCCTGTGGACCGGCCAGCAGGCCGTAGCCCGCTGTCGCCGCCGTTACTATCCCGGCCGCCACAACGGCCGCCAGGACCTTTTTCGCTTTCTGCTGTAAGTGCACGTCCAGTTCTGCCCACCTCCTTTGCCAGGTATTTCCCCGCCGGCCGCAAGCGTTCTCCCGCCACGGGCGAGTGTGGTCGCAGTTGGGAACGCAAGCCAGGGAACCGAAGAATCGTCGGCGAACGGAGCCGGAACGGGGATGTGGGTTCAGTTGTGAGTGCCGGGGGATAATACCACCTTTTGCGCCGGAGTGTCAAATTCTCTGCGGAGCGCCGTGGCCTTATGCCTGGTGGAGGAGACAATGTTCTCGCAATCCTGCTGCAACTCAAGAGGAGACCGACGGCCGCGGGACGAAGCGGAATCCGGAGGTTTCCGAGCCATGGAAGTCAGGACGCTGCACGGAGACGAAATAGACGCGGGTGCCGATGTGGCCACCACGGCCTTCGAATGCGAACCGGGAAGCTGGCGCTCGGGCTGGCATCGCACGGAGGAGCTCTGCGGTCCGGGGGCCATCTGGGGCGTCTATGAAGGCAGCCGCCTGGTGTCGAGCTGCGTTGCTCCCCCGCAGCGCGTGTTCGCGGGAGGCCGGTCCATTCAGGGAGGGTTTGTCGGTGGAGTGGCCACGTTGCCGGAAGACCGCCGCAAGGGCTATGCCGAGGCCATGCTCCGGGCCGCGCTCCAGGCGTGCCGGGAGAAGGGCGTTCTCATTAGCTATCTCTGGCCCTTCTCATACCGCTACTACCGGAAGTTGGGATGGGAACTGGGCAACGACGGAGTGCTTGTGACTGTGACGGCCGACGTGGCGGGACGCATAGCCGTACAGGGCGAAGCACGAGACGTTTTGTTCGCCGACCTGGATAGCGTGATGCAGTTCTACACCTCTCAGGCGAGCCGCTTCAACGGGATGGGCGACCGGTCCCGGCAGTGGTGGCTCAGATTCGTGGCAGAGCGAACCTCACCGGATGGCGATCCTGAGGAACCCGTCTTTGCAGGGGCACTGAAGGCAACGGCGCTGTGGAAGGATGGCAAGATCTCTGCACTGATGCTCTGGCGTACGGCGGAAGAAGAAGACAGCACTCTTCTGGTGAACGCCTCCGATACTCTCTATTCCGATGCCGGAGCGCTGGGAAGCCTGCTTCGTGCTCTGCTTGAGCGTCTTCCCGGGTGCGCAAAGATCAACTTCGGATGCGCCCCATCCAGATTCCCCCATTGTCTCTGGGACGAGCCGCGCGATGTCACCCGCAGCCTGCGCTGCGGAGCGATGGCCCGGGTTCTGGATGTTGCAGGGTTCCTGCAAGCGACCGGCTGGGCTGCGGGTGTGGAGGGACGTCTCAGTCTGCGGGTTTACGACCCCGTGTTCGGGGAATATTCTGGCAGCTTCCAAGTAAGCGGCGGACAGGCCACTCCTTGCCGCGAAGCCGGACCGGAGCTGCGTTGCACCATCCAGACATTCACGCAGATCGTAAGCGGATACCTTCCGCCCGAAGAGGCGGTCTTCCTGGCCCGGATACAGCCGTCCGAGCTGGCCGCAGCCCGCCTGCTGTCGGCCGCATCAGGAGGGTTGACTGCCTTCCGGTCACCGCAGGAACCGGGCTGATATCGTCCGCGGCGCACTCTGCCGCGGTTGACAGAGACCGCGCCCGAAAGCTACAATCAGACCGCCTCACTCGCAGGGGCCACCTCAGGAACACGGGACGGCTGCATTGCCCAATTTCGCCATCAACTTCTACACCGAGCTTTACGGAGACATCCTTCGCAAAGGCCGCAAGACGGCCACCATACGTCTGGGAGACAAGTCCGGGAAGTATCAGCCCGGGCAGCTGGTCTGGATCACCGTGGGGCGGCGCTACGGGCCGCGCCAGAAGCTGTTCACCGCCATCATAGATGAAGTCACCGTCAAGCCCATCAGCGCGCTGACGCGCCGGGAAGTGGAGAAGGAGAATCCCGAGTTCCGCCAGATGGAAGACGTCTGCTCTCTGCTTTCCCGGATCTATGACCGCCCCGTAACGCCTCTGGACACGGTGACTGTGGTGATGTTCTCACGCGTCGCAGAATAGACGTCCACCGGTCGTTTTCAAGAGCAGTCAAAAGGCCGGCCTCAGGCGAGGCCGGCCTTTTCTTACGGTAGGCGCCTGAATCGCGTCAGGCTTTGCGCCTGCGCAGACCCAGCAGCGAGACCAGCCCCGCGCCGAGCGCGAGCACAGAAGCGGGCTCGGGAACGATCTCAAACCAGCTTTCGGTGGTGAAGCTGTTCGCACCGGCCGGCGACCAGATGCGGAGCCACTCCGTAAGGTTGTCCACCGTATACAGATTGCCCGCCGCGTCGAAGGCGATGTCGCGGATACGGCTTCCGGCATCAAAGCTGTCAATGAACGCGCCGGTGTTCATATCGAAGATGAACACCTCACCGGTGTTGTAGTGGCCATAGGCCACCCACCCGGCCGG